>JBDTQC010000122.1:0-8440 GCA_039932405.1 Ideonella sp. | reverse complement strand
CACACCAATATCGCGCGACTGCGCAACCACAGCCCGGCTTCCGAACGCAATCGCGGTCCGATCCTCGCTGAACTGCAACGCCTGTTGCCGGCCCAAGGTGTGTTGCTGGAGGTTGCCAGTGGCACCGGACAGCACGCGGCCTGGTGCAGCGCCGGCTTGCCGGGCTGGCAATGGTGTCCGACCGATTTCGACGCAGCGTCGCTGCCATCGATCAGCGCCTGGTGCCTTGGGTTGGAGCGTGTGCATGCGCCGGTCCTTCTCGACGTCACGCAGGCCCGATGGACTGAAGTACCCGCAGAGGTGGATGCGGTGTTCTGCGCGAACATGATTCATATCGCGCCGTGGCCCTGCTGTGCCGGGCTGATGCAGGGCGCGGCGCGGCACCTGTCGGCGCGCGGCATGCTGATCACGTACGGCCCCTATCTCGAGGACGGGGTCACCACTTCACCAGGCAACATGGCATTCGACGCCGACCTGCGCATGCGCAATCCGGCGTGGGGTTTGCGGCGTCGCGAAGATGTGGAGCAGCTTGCCGAGCAGGCCGGACTGAGGTTGCACGAGCGGGTCGAGATGCCTGCCAACAACCTGCTGCTGGTGTGGGTGCGCGCTCGAATGTGATGGTCTGCAGATGCCGCTGCGCCGACCAGGCGTAGGCAGTCTCCACCGGCCAGGACTTCACGCCATGCGCTGCAGGCGTGCCGCCTCTTCCAGGCGCGCGTCCTCGATTTCGCGCAACACACCGGACAGGTCCACCGCGCCGGACTTTGGCTGGTAGCGCCCGGTCAGCGGCGTGTCGGGCGTCAGCAAGCCGGCGGCGTACAGCGCCCATATCTCGGGCCCGTATCGCGTGCCGAGCAGCGCCGGCGCATGCTGGCCGAAGAAGTTGCGAAGGTTGTCAACGTCGCGCATCAGCATGCGCGGCGCGTGGTTGTTGCCGGCGGCATCCACGGCCTGCGGCAGGTCGATGATCACCGGGCCGTCGGCGGCCAGCAGGATGTTGAACTCGGACAGGTCACCGTGAATCACGCCGGCGCACAACATTCGCACCACTTCGGCGATCAGCGTGGCGTGGTGTTGTTGCGCCTGCGCTGCGCTGAACGGCAGATCGTTCAGGCGCGGCGCGGCGTTGCCGTCGGCGTCCGAAACCAGTTCCATCAGCAGCACGCCGTCGTGGAAGTTGATCGGCCGCGGCACCCGCACGCCGGCTGCGGCCAGGCGATGCAGTGCGTCGACCTCGGCGCTCTGCCAGGCGGCTTCCTGCTGCTCTCGCCCGAACTTCGTGCCCTTGGCCATGGCACGCGCCTGACGGCTGTTGCGCACCTTGCGGTTCTCGGTGTAGTCGACCGCCTGGCGAAAGCTGCGCTGCTGCGCCTCTTTGTAGACCTTGGCGGCGAGTGTTTCGCCGCCGCAGCGCACGACGTAGACGTCGGCTTCCTTGCCGCTCTTGAGCTGGCGAATGACGGTGTCGATCAGGCCTTCGTCGATCAGGCCCTGCAGGCGCGCGGGAGCTTTCATGACTCGATTCTGGGGCCTCGGCGCGCTCCGACCTTCGCGGCGCTGCAAGACCCGCGCGATTGGTCGGGGATCGATGGAGCCCCTGTGGCCCCGTGCCGTGCCGGCCAGGTCCCGCAAACTCAGCGAGGTGTTCGGTAGGCCTGCAGAACCAAGTCGATCTTGGCTTTGGCGGCCACGATGCCCTGGGTGATCGCGTCGTGCTCCGACCCGCACGGCGCGCTGACGATCGGACGTTTGCCGTCGACGACCGCCTGATAGCCGAACCGCCCGTCGTCAGCCGCAATCGAGTCGACGATGAAGCGAAAACCTTTGTAGACAGCGTCGTGTCGGGCCATCGGGCACTCCGTTCGGGGGGCCACAGTATGCGCTGTCGGCGACCGACTCAACGTCGGGCTGACCAGCCACGCCGACATCCCGATCGTGCATGATTTCCGGCCGCATGTGACACTCTGCGCTTCGCGTTGAAATTATGGAGAAGCCGATGAGCCATTACCAGATCGCAGTCGTCGTGGGCAGCCTGCGTAAAGATTCGTTCAACCGCAAGTTGGCAACCGGCGTGGCCCGACTTGCCCCTTCCGAATTCACATTCAAGCAGGTCCGCATCGACGATCTGCCGTTGTACAACCAGGACGACGATGCCAATCAGGCTGATTCGGTGAAACGCCTGAAGTCTGAAATCTCGGCCGCTCAAGGCGTGCTGTTCGTGACGCCGGAATACAACCGTTCCTTTCCCGGTGTGCTGAAAAATGCGATCGACCACGCATCGCGCCCGTACGGCAAAAGCGCATGGGCGGGCAAACCCGCTGGCGTGATGGGTGCCTCGGTCGGGCCGATCGGCACGGCGCTGTCACAGCAGCACCTGCGCAACGTGCTGGCCTACCTCGACATGGCCGTGCTCGGTCAGCCCGAGGTCTTCATCCACGCCAAGGACGGACTGTTCACCGACGACGGCAGCATCGGCGATGCCAGCAAGGCTTTCCTGCAGGGCTGGATGGACAAATACGTGGCTTGGGTCAAGGCGCATTCGGCTGCCTGAGCACGTGTGACAGGCCTGCGCGCCTTCTGAGTCGACGATCTTCATCTCCTTTCTTCATTTACCTCCAACTGCCTGACCTCAGGAATCCCATGACCATTTCCATGTACCAGGCCAGCGTGCCGCGTTTCATCAACATCCTGGGCAACCTGTCGCGCATCCTCGACAAGACCCAGGCCCACATCGACGCCCGAAAAATCGCCGATGCCACCTTGACGAGCTACCGCCTCTTCCCTGACATGCTGCCGCTGTCCACGCAGGTGCAAATTGCCTGCGATACGGCCAAGGGCCTGGTGGCGAAGTTGTCAGGTGTAGAGGCACCGGTGTTCGAAGATGGCGAAAAGACAATCGCCGAACTGAAGGAGCGCATCGCCAAGACCATCAGCTTCATTGAAGGCGTTCCGGCAGCCAAGATCGACGGCACCGAAGACAAGGACATCGTGACCAAGCGCGGCGACAAGGAAACCCACTACAAAGGCATGCAGTTTCTGCTCGGACATGCGGTGCCCAACTTCTACTTTCACGTGACGACGACTTACAACATCCTGCGCCATAACGGGGTCGAGATCGGCAAGCGGGACTATCTCGGCAACCCTTGAGCGGTATGGCGATACGGGTTGAGCGCGCGCCAGGTTGACGCAAGGATTCGATGATGCCGAGCAGAACCACACTGATCCGAAGCACGGGCGCTGCCGGCCAGAATCGGCAGCCACTGCTCACCTTTGTGGTGGTTGCCGATACCCACATCAACGAACGCGACGACGTTTCGACCTCGCCGTTCGAGACCAACCGCCTGGCCAACGACCGCGCCCGACAGGTGTTTCGCGAGATCGCGGCGATGGATCCGGCGCCGGCCTTCGTCTTCCATCTGGGCGACATCGTCCACCCCGTGCCGTCGCTGCCGACCTACGACGACGCGATCGCCCGTTTCAAGGACCTGGCTTCACCGGTAACCGTGCCGCTGCACCTGGTGCCGGGCAACCATGACGTGGGCGACAAGCGGATCGAGTGGATGCCAGCCGACCTGGTTTGCGACGACTACCTTCGGAAGTATCGCGAGGCCTTCGGCGCCGACTATTTCTGCGTCGATCAGGGCCCGCTGCGCTTGCTGGCGATCAATTCGCTGCTGCTCAACTCGGGTCTCGCCGATGAGCAGCGGCAGCGCGATTGGCTCGAACAGCAGATCGGACAGGCCGACGGCAAGCGGGTTTTCCTGTTCATGCATTACCCGCCGTATATCCACAGCGCCGACGAGCGTGGCAACTACGACAACATCGACGAACCAGGGCGCAGCTGGCTGCTCGCACAGATGCGCCGGCCCGAGGTGGAAGCAGTATTCACCGGCCACGTGCACAACTTCTGGTACGACCGGGTCGGCAGCGCCGAGATGTACATGTTGCCGTCCACCGCCTTTGTGCGCCACGATTTCAGCGAGTTCTACCGGATTGCACCGCAGGTCGAATTCGGCCGCGGCGATGCCGCCAAGTTCGGTTATTTCGTGGTCGACGTCTTTGCCGACGGACACGTGGCGCACCTGGTGCGCACCGATGGCGGCAAGGCCGCGGCCGACAGTGCACAGAGCGCGGGGCGAACCATTCATCTGGCTCATCCCAAGACCTCCAGCTTTGATCGGGTTGGCGTCGAACTGCGCCATCCCTGGACTGAACGCCGGCAAATCTCGGCGACCGGCGGTGTGCAGGAATTCGGCCGCAAATGGGCACGCAACGACTATCCCTTGCTGGCACTCTGGGAGATGGGCGTGCGTCTGGCCAAGATCCCCGACATCGATCTGGCCGAGGCCGAATCGAGCGAACGCATGGCCTTGATGGCGCGGCTGGGCCAGCGCTACATCGTCACCCACATCGGCGCACCGAAAGGCACGCTGACTCCAGACAGCGCTGCCAGACACGGCGTGATCGCGTGCGAGGTGAATGCCACGCTCGCCAATCTGCAGCGCCAGACCGAGCGTCTGGCCGAATGGCGCAAGGCCAGCGGGCTGCAGGTTTTTTTCTCGAAAATCCATAGCCCCGACGAATCGAGATTCGACGGCCGGCATTTCAGCCACTTCGTGAAGGCCGGTCTGACCCTCGACGAACTGAGCGACGCCGCCGCCATCGTGCGCGCCGCCATTCAAGCAGATGCCATCGACGGCGTGACCGTGCGGGTCGAAGCCGACGAGCCGCTGCTCGACGCCGCGCAGCGAATCATCGCCTTCCAGGCTGCGGTTCAATGCGAAGTGCTGGTCTCACTGAAGACCAGCGGCCCGAATCTGGCCACCGAGCGCGCCGACGAACCAGAATTCGTGGCCCGGGTCGCGCAGGCCATGGTGCTGTCGAAAACCTCGCGCAAGATCCGCTGGGTGTTCGATACCTTCATGGATGTCGACCGCGGCTACTTCCCGCGCCAGGCCTTCATCGACGGCCGCTTCGACCCCCGTGCCGCGGCGCGCGCCTTCACGGCGCTGAACGCGCGCTTGTCGTTCGCATCGAGTTGGACCGTGCAGCCGATGGCGGGCCATATCGGCCTGAGCTTCAACGCCAATGGCCGCGCGTTTGAACTGTTGTGCTGCGACACGCCAAGCCTGCGCGCCCACTTGCAGACGCTGCCGGCAGGCACGCTGATGCTGGATCTGGTGACGGGTGAAGCGGCTGCCGCTGCCCAGGCGCTTGCAGCACTGCAGGCACGCGACGAAACGGCTGCGTTGCAGGTGGTGTTGCTGCAACTGACCTGAGCTTCGAGAATCCCAGCGCGTCGTCCAGAACGCCTGGAGCGACGCCATTGCGCGGTTGCATTGACGCTACCCGAGCGGCCGTGGGCGAGTTCTGACGACGCACCTTCCCATGCCGAGGTTTGCGCCCCGGTTTCCCCGTCGTCGGTGGCGGCAAAGCCAGCTGCCGGTGAAATCCCTAATTGGTCACAACTTCGTCGCCGCATACTATGTCCGGACATTAGGTCTTTTGAAGGGTGGGCGGAAATGGGAACACGGCACCGCGGCAGCATCGGCCGTTATCTGGAAGACTTTGCCGTTGGCGACGTCTACGAACACTTCCCGGGCCGAACCATCACCGAGACCGACAACATCCAGTTCTCGTTGCTGACGATGAACTATCACCCGATGCACTGCGATTCCGCCTTCGCTGCTCGCAGCGAGTTCGGCAAGCCCTTGGTCAATAGCGGCCTCACGCTGGCCATCGTGTTGGGAATGACGGTCAACGACGTGAGTGGCAAGGCCATCGCGAATCTGGGGTGGACCGATATCAAGCTCACCGCCCCAGTCTTCCCGGGCGACACCATTTATGCCGAATCCGAGGTGCTCGACAAGCGTGAATCGAAGTCACGTCCCACGCAGGGCATCGTGAGCGTCCGCACCATCGGCAAGAAGGCCGACGGCACGCAATTCATGAGCTTCGAGCGCTCAGTGCTGATCCCCAAACGCGGGCATTCGGTGCAAGACCTGGCCTGATCCTTACCCTGCCTATCCCAAGCGAAGGAAAGAAGACATGACACGCAGCTATCACTCCCGCCGCTGGTTGGCCTGCCTGCTGGCAAGCACCCTGTTCGCAATCGTGGGCGCCGCGCGCGCCGCCGATCTGATCCTTCCCAGCGAAGTGGCGGCCAGCCACTGGAAGACGCGCTACATGAACGAGTTCGCGGAGGAGGTTAAAAAGCGCACCGGCGGCGCTGTCAATGTGAAAGTCTTCCCCGGTGGCCAGCTCTACAGCGACCAGGATGCGATCGCCGCGCTGGGTACGGGCTCGGTCCAAATGGTGTGGCCAGTGGCCGTGCGTCTCGAAACGATAGACCCGCGCACCGGTTACATCAGCCTGCCGTTTGCGCTCTCCGACGAGCAGATGCTGAATCGCTGCTTCTCCAGCGGGCTCACCAAGGTCATGTCGTCGTATGTCGAGCCGCGCAAGCTGCAGGTGCTGGGATTTCTCCGCACCAGCGACCTGATGTTCATCTTCCGCAACCGCGACGTGAAACGCATGGAAGACGTCAAGGGCAGCAAGATCCGCGTAACCGGTGGCAAGGTGTTCCTGGACATCATGCGTTCGTTGAACGCCAGCCCGGTATCGATGGCGGCCTCCGAAATGAGCACGGCGCTGTCGCAGGGCGCGATCGACGGCGTCTTCACATCGCCCGCGGGCTGGTCAGAGATGATCGGCATGACTGGCAAGTACGCGTGGTACGTCCCCGGCATGTCGGTGGCGACCTATGCCGTCGTCGTCGACAAGGTCTGGCTCGATGCACTGCCCGAAGCTCACCGCAAGGCCATCGTCGATGTGATCGATGAAATCGGCAAGCGGCAGTGGAACGAAGCGATCGAGGAAGACAAGAAGATGATTGCGAAGATGACGGGCCAGGGTGCGGTCTACCGCGTTGCCGACAAGGCCGAGATTCAGCGCTGGCGCGATCTGGCGGTGCCGGGCAACAAGACCTTCACCGAAAAGTACCCCGACGTGACGCGCCATATGACCGACCTGGAAGCGCGCTGTGGCAGTGGCAAGTGATCCCGGATCGCGGACCGAACCCGCCGTCACCGGCGGCTGGTGGGACCGTTTCGAGTCGGGGCCCGTGCTGGGGCTGGCCAGCCTGCTGTTCATCGGGTCGACACTGGTGATGCTGTCCGAAGGACTCAATCGCTCGCTGCGCGACGTGAGTTTCTTCTGGGCCGAGGAATCGGTTCGTTTCCTGATGATCTGGGCGTTTTTCCTGACCTTGGGCGTGGCTGGCCGCCGCGGCTTGCATATCCGCACCGAGATGCTGGTGAGCGCTGCATCCCCGTGGCTGCGTCGCGCCATGAACCTCATCGCCGTGCTGGCCGGGCTGACATTCGCGGCGGTTCTGTTCGGCGCCTCGCTGCCGCAGCTGATGCGCTACTACACCATGGGAATGATGAGCGAATCATCGCTCGACATCCCGCAATGGGTGGTCTTCTGCGCCATGCCGCTTGGCGCGGCGCTGTGGTTCGGCTACTACCTGCGTTGCCTGCTGGTGTGGTGGCGCGAGGGCGACCCGTTCGCGTCGGCAGGCTTGACGGGCTCCGAGCTGTGACGCGGACCGCCCCGTGCTGACGCTGGCCGCGTTGCTGCTGGTGCTGGCGCTGCTGGCCATCGGCTCGCACGTCGCTGTGGCACTCGGCCTGGCCGCCACCAGTCTCATCCTTGCCATCGACGGCGTGCCATTGACGGTGATCGCGCAGACCGCCTTCAAGTCGGTCAACAGCTACCCACTGATGGCGGTACCGATGTTTGTGCTGGCCGGCAACCTGATGATGCGCGGCAACATCGCCGGCTTGATGATCGACCTGATCGGCAGCGTCGTGCGCGCGGTGCAGGTCGCGCTGGCGCTGACAGTGATGATCGCCTGCGTTTTCTTTGCAGCCATCTCGGGCTCGAGTGTGGGATCGGCCGCCGCGATCGGTGCGGCCACCGTCAAGGGCCTGCGTGCCGAGGAATATCCCGCACGCTTCTCGGCTGGCATCGTGGCGGTGGGGGGCACCATCGGACTGATGATTCCGCCGTCGCTCGGTTTCATCCTGATCGGCTCGATCGTCGGCCTGCCGGTGGACAAGCTGTTCATCGCCGGGGTCGCTCCCGGGTTGATGGAGGGAACGTTCCTGCTCATCACCGTTGGCTGGATGGCGCGCCGATACGGCTACGGTAAAACCACACAGCGCCCCGACTGGCGCGGTTTCGCTCAGCGCCTGCCGAAGGCCAGTGCGGCCGTCTTGATGCCGGTGTTCATCATCGGCAGCATCTATACCGGCATATTGACACCGACCGAGGTCTCGGCGTTCGCGGCGGTATATGCCGCGGTGCTCTGTTTGCTGGTCTATCGCTCGGTCGACCTGAAAGGGACGTGGGATGTGCTGCAGGATTCGGTGCTGCA
>JBDTQC010000121.1:0-8453 GCA_039932405.1 Ideonella sp. | reverse complement strand
CCGCTGACCTCTTGCATGCCATGCAAGCGCTCTCCCAGCTGAGCTATACCCCCTTGGTGCCGATCTCTCGAGGCTCTTTCGAGCGCCCATTCGATCAACGCCGCGCTGTTCAAGCGAGACCAAGAGTATATCCTTATTTTTCAAACTTTCGCAAGCGGGCGACAACCGTGTCGCGTTCGAACAGGGCCAGCACCGCATCGACGGAAGGGGTTTGTGCACGTCCGCAAACCAGCACCCGCACAGCCGTCGCCAGCTGCGGCATCTTCAGCCCGTATTCGACGAGCGTCTGCTTGATTGCCGATGCGATTCCGGACTTGTCCCAAGGCGCGTCCTGCAACTTGTCGGCAAGCCCTTTCAACGCCGGTGCCACCGATTCACCGACATGCAAGGCGATATCCTCGTCCGAGGGTTCGATCGGTGCGACCAGCATCTGCAGCCAGTCGGCCAGTTCGCTGGTGGTCGAGCAGCGATCCTTGAACAGCGCGATCGCCGGCTCGAGCCATGCTGCTTGCGCATCGATCACCACGCCACGGCGCTGGAATTGATCGACGACCAGCGGCACCAACGACGCCGATGGCGCGGCCTTCAAATGCTGTGAATTGACCCAGCGCAGCTTGGCTTCATCGAACTGGCCCGCGCTCTTGCCCAGGTGATCGAGGTTGAACCATTGCAGCAGTTGCTCGCGCGAAAATATCTCGTCGTCGCCATGGCTCCAGCCCAGACGCGCCAGGTAGTTGACGACCGCATCGGCCAGAAATCCCTCGTCGCGGTACTGGGTGACGGGCTTGGCACCATGGCGCTTGCTCATCTTCTCGCCTTGCTCGTTCAACACGGTCGGCAAGTGGGCATAGACCGGTGGATCGGCACCGAGTGCGCGCAGGATGTTGATTTGCCGCGGCGTGTTGTTGACATGGTCGTCACCCCGAATCACATGCGTGATGCCCATGTCGATGTCGTCGACGACCACGCAGAAGTTGTAGGTCGGCGTGCCGATGCCCGATCCGTCGTCGGCCGGCCGGGCGATCACCAGATCATCAAGCTCGTCGTTGCTGATCTCGATGCGTCCTTTCACCTTGTCGTCCCACGCCACCGCACCGGTCAATGGGTTGCGAAACCGGATCACCGGCTCGACACCCACCGGCACCTCCGGCAGTGTCTTGCCCGACTCGGGGCGCCAGCGCCCGTCGTAACGGGGTTTCTGCTTGTCAGCGATCTGCCGCTCGCGCAGGGCGTCGAGTTCGGACGGCGTTGTATAGCAGCGGTAAGCCAGGCCGTCCACAAGCAGTCGCGCCAGCACATCCTTGTAGCGGTCCATGCGCTGCATCTGGTAATACGGCCCTTCGTCAGGCGTCAGGCCGAGCCACGCCATGCTCTGCAAGATCACGTCGACGGCATCCTGCGACGAGCGTTCGACATCGGTATCCTCGATGCGCAGCACGAACACGCCGCCGCTGGCCTTGGCAAAGGCCCACGGAAACAGCGCCGAGCGAATGTTGCCGAGGTGAATGAAGCCGGTTGGCGAGGGTGCAAAACGGGTACGGACAGTCGTCATCGAATAGGGTCTGTTGACAGGTGAATCGCGCCCGCGTGAGGCACTCCAAACGGCGCCGAGCTAAGCCAGGGTATCGAGGCCGCGCGCCAGGTCGTCCTGCAGGTCATGCACATCGTCGAGGCCGACTGCCACGCGGATCAGACCCTGCGTGATGCCTGCAGCCTGGCGCTGCTCTTCGGTGAGGCGGCCGTGCGACGTGCTGCCCGGGTGCGTGATCGTCGATTTGGTATCGCCAAGGTTGGCGGTTATCGAAATCACTCGGGTCTGGTCGATGACATGAAAGGCGTTGCGCCGCGCCTCGCTCGGGCCGCCAGCCTGCTGGCCCTTGACGATGAACGACACCACCGCGCCACCCCTGCCCGACTGCTGGGCCATCGCCAACACGTGTTGCGGGTGCGACGCCAGGCCCGGATAAAACACGCGCTCGACCGCGGGCTGCTCTTCCAGCCATTGCGCCAGCGCCAACGCACGCTCGCTTTGCGCAGCCATCCGGATCGACAAGGTCTCGAGACCCTTGAGCACCACCCAGGCGTTGAACGGCGACAGGCTCATGCCGGCGCTGCGCTGCACAGGAACGAACTTTTCCTCGATCAAGGCCTCGCTGCCACACACCGCGCCGGCGATCACGCGACCCTGGCCATCGAGGTATTTGGTGCCCGAGTGGATGACGAGGTCTGCGCCATGGTCGATCGGCCGCTGCAGCGCCGGGGAGCAGAAGCAGTTGTCCACGGCCAGCAGCGCGCCGGCCTCTTTCGCCAGCGCCGCCAAGGCCCGGATGTCGCACACCTCGGTCAGCGGATTGGTCGGCGACTCGGCAAACAGCAGCCGCGTATTCGGCCGCAGCGCGCGGCGCCATTCGTCCACATCGGTTTGCGAGACAAAGCTGGTTTCGATACCGAATTTTGCGAACTCGCGGCCAAGCAGCACGATCGTCGATCCGAACACGCTGCGCGAACAGATCACGTGGTCGCCGGTCTTCAACACGGCCATGCCGGTCAGCAGGATCGCACTCATGCCGCTGGAGGTTGCGATGCAGGCCTGCGCACCCTCGAGCGCAGCCAGCCGGCGCTCGAACATCATCACCGTCGGGTTGCTGAAACGCGAATAGGTGAAGGCTTCTTCTTCGTTGGCAAAACGCGCAGCAGCGGTTGCCGCGTCGGGCTGCACGAAGCTGCTGGTCAGAAACAGCGCCTCGGAGTTTTCGCCCCACAGCGTGCGCGGCAGGCCTTCACGAACGGCCAGCGTGTCGAGCCGAAGGGTGGTCGGCAGATCGACGCGCGGGATGGTCTTCTTGGCAGGCATCAGGAACGTTCCTCGGTTGCGCTTTGCAACGCCAGGCGGCTGCGGTCGAAGTTGCCGCCGTCGTCTTCGTCGTTCTGTGTCTTGCGTTGCGCGGCCATCATGTCGAGGTCAGTGGCGCTGACGTCGCCGGTGACGTAGTAGCCATCGAAACAGGACGCCTCGAAGCCGTCGACTGCCGGGTTCATCTCACCCACCACCTTTTTCATCGCGTCGATATCCTGGTAGATCAGCGCATCGGCACCGATGAACTGCCGGATCTCCTCGATGCTGCGGCCATGGGCAACCAGTTCACCGGCAGTCGGCATGTCGATGCCATAGACGTTCGGAAAACGCACCGGCGGCGCGGCCGAAGCCAGGTAGACCTTGCGCGCGCCGGCCTCGCGGGCCATTTGCACGATCTCCTTGCTGGTGGTGCCTCGGACGATCGAATCATCGACCAGCAACACGTTGCGATCCTTGAATTCGCTGACGATCGCATTGAGTTTCTGGCGCACCGACTTCTTGCGCATGCTCTGGCCGGGCATGATGAAGGTGCGGCCGACATAGCGGTTCTTCACGAAGCCTTCGCGGTACGGCCGGCCGATCTTCTGCGCCAGTTGCATGGCCGATGGCCGGCTCGATTCCGGGATCGGAATCACCACGTCGATGTCTTTTGGCGGGATCGTCGAGATCAGCCGCTGCGCCAGCGTCTGCCCCATGTTCAGGCGCGCCTGATAGACCGAAATACCGTCCATCACCGAATCCGGACGCGCCAGGTAGACGAACTCGAACATGCACGGATGCAGCGACGGATTGCTGGCACATTGTTGGCTGTGGATCGTCCCTTCGAGATCGATGAAGATCGCCTCGCCGGGCGCGACATCGCGCTTCATGACATGGCCGGTTCCTTCCACAGCGACCGACTCGCTGGCCACCACCACCTCGACGCCCTCGGCGGTGGTCGTCTCACCGAAACAAAGCGGACGGATGCCAAACGGATCGCGAAAAGCGAGCAAGCCATGGCCGGCAATCAATGCAATCACCGCATACGAGCCCTTGATCCGGCGATGCACTGCCGACACAGCTGAAAAGATCGCCGCGGGCGTCAGTGGGCCGGTACCGACGGTGCGCTGCAGTTCGTGCGCCAGCACGTTGATCAGCACCTCGGTATCGCTGTCGGTATTGATGTGACGGCGGTCGATCTTTTCCAGTTCACTGCGCAGCGCCTGGGCGTTGGTCAGATTGCCGTTGTGGACCAGCACGATGCCGAATGGCGCGTTGACATAAAAAGGCTGTGCCTCTTCTTCGCTGTACGAATTGCCGGCGGTCGGATAGCGCACTTGCCCGAGTCCGACGACGCCAGGCAGGGCGCGCATGTTGCGGGTTCGAAACACATCGCGCACCATGCCACGCGCCTTGTGCATGAAACATTTGGTTCCCTGCATCGTGACGATTCCGGCCGCATCCTGGCCGCGGTGCTGCAGCAGCAGCAGCGCGTCATAGATCAACTGGTTGACCGGCGATTTGGAGATGACTCCGACGATGCCGCACATGGACTGATCCTTGGTTGGAGGCGCTATTGTCTCGCGACTGCGACGATCATCGCGGCATCCACCGATGAAGGCCGGGTGGCAGCAATGGCTTGATCGAGAGGATGGCCTGGTCCAGACGGGGCACGACGCGCGATTCCTGCCAGGAATGCGATTTCGACCATGGCGTCAACGCAACGACCACAACGATGGTCAACAGCAGCAGAAGCCCGCGCGCGCAACCGAAAACACTGCCCAGTACACGATCGATGCCGCTCAGCGGGGTTGCACGCACCAGCAACCTGATCAGGTGCGACAACAAATTCCAGGCGATCAGCACGCCGGCAAAGACCAGGCCGAATGCGACCAGCGGCATCACGACCGGAGAGTTGCCGGCATCCACAGGAAAGGCCTGCGGCGACCACAGCGGCGGCAGGCGCGGCGCATAGATATAGGCCGCGGCATAGGCAACCAGCCAGCCAGCCAGCGACATGACCTCGAACACCAAGCCGCGCAAGGCGCCGAGCAGCACCGAGATCAGCAAGACCGCCAGCAACACGGCGTCGACGATGTTGATATCGCCGAGAAAATCCGGGATCGGCACGGGTTCAGAGCCTGTTCACAGACGCAATGGGAAAACGAAGTGACGTGGCGAGCTACAAGGTCAGGATCGCGGTCGGCAATCCTGCGGCCTTGATCTTCGCCGCGATCTTTTCGGCTTCATCACGGCTGGCAACCGGCCCGACGCGCACCCGCGTGCGTTCGCCGGCCGGCGTCTTGGCGACATGGGTGTAGGTGACCAGCCCCAGGCGTTCGACCCTGAGCCGGGTGGCTCGCGCCAGCAGGGGATCGGCGAAGGCGCCGATCTGCACGATGTAACGACCCGTGGCCGCCGCATCCTTCGACGCCATCTTGCCTTCCAGAAGCGCTCGCGCGCGCGCAGCGTCGGCCTGCTGGTTCTGGTTTGGTTCGACCGGCTTGTGGGCAGGTTTGTCGCTGCCCTTCTCGGCGGCCTTGGCAACTGCTTTTTCAGAGACCTTCTCGTCTGTCTTTTCGTCTATCGTTTCTGCGGCCTTCTCTGCGGACTTCTCGGTGATCTTGGCGGCGTTCCTGTCGGCGGCCTTTTCAGCCACCTCGGCGCGCGATCTGTCGGCCGGCGCCGCCGCCTTCTCAGGTGCGACCGGTGCTCCAGCCTCGGCAGCGGTCTCGGTGATCATCGGCTCCGACTTGGCAGCCTTCGGGGATGACGAATGCTCGCTGTCGGCAGCTCCCTTTGCCGAAACTTGTCCGTCTTTGGCACCCGGCAGTTTCAGTGGCGCCACACTGTCGCGGGCTGGAATCTCGATCGGCACATCGACCGGGATCGGCCGCGGCTGGGTCTCGAACAACAGCGGAAAACCGATGATGCCGATACCGACCAGCACGACGGCGCCGAGCAGACGCTGCCGGGCACGGCTGCGGGCCCGCGACACGCTGTCAACGGAATCTGATTCGGCGGGCACGTCGCCGGCGGGTTCGGAGCGCGAGAAAATTGACGACAACAGGCCCATTCAGTGCCGATTCCAGGTGGGTTCGAGGTTGCGAAACGGTGCTCGGCTGCAACCCGTCAGCGAAGTCGGGCCAGCGCTGCGCAACAACTTCAACCGATGTGTTTTGCCGACAGTCTGGGCAAGCCGTTGCGCAGAATTCCCCCCACTGTCAGGAAGGATCCGAGCACGACGATTCTATCAGCCGGGTCGGCGCCGGCGATCGCTGCATCGAAGGCCAGTTGCGGGTCGGCATGGCAGGAAACCGACACTACCCCAGGCCCGTTCAACTGCAAACTGCCGTGCAACGCAGCCAGTGCCATTGCGCTCGATGCGCGCTCGCTCGGCAGATCGGTGAAAAACCAGCTGTCGACGAGCGGCGCCAAGCGGATCATCATGGCAGTGATGTCCTTGTCGGCCATCACGCCGAACACCACGTGGGTGCGCGGAAAATATCCCATCTGGTCGAGGTTGTGTACCAGCGTGGCCACCGCGTGCGGGTTGTGAGCCACGTCGAGCACCAGCGTGGGTTGCCCCGGCACGATCTGGAACCGGCCAGGCAATTCGACCAGCGCCAGGCCGTTGCGCACGGCCTGGGCCGTGATCGGCAGACGTTCGCGCAACGCCTCGAATGCTGCCAGCGCTCCGGCCGCATTCAACAACTGATTGGCGCCGCGCAAAGCCGGGTAGGCAAGGCTGTTGAAGCGCTGGCGACGGCCCGCCCACGACCACTGCTGCTGATCGCCCTGGGTGCTGAAATCGCGACCGACCAGCCACAGGTCGGCACCGATCGTCTGCGCATGTGCAACCACACTGTGCGGCGGCACCGGGTCGCAGACGATGGCCGGCCGGCCCGGCCGCATGATGTGTGCTTTCTCGAAACCGATGGCTTCGCGATCGGCGCCGAGAAACTCCATGTGATCGAGCGCGATGCTGGTGATCACTGCACAGTCGGCGTCGAAGGCATTGACCGCGTCGAAACGCCCGCCCAATCCGACTTCGAGGATCACAACGTCGAGTTCAGTCGTGGCGAGCAGGCGGGCGATGACCAGCGTGGTGAATTCGAACTTGGTCAGCGTGATCTCGCCGCGCGCCTGTTCGACCGCCTCGAAGTGCGGCAGCAACTGGGCGGCCGCCACCGCCTGTCCGCCAATCCGGCAACGCTCCTCGAAAAACACCAGTTCGGGCTTCTGGTATAGGCCGACCCGATAGCCGGCCTGCAGCGCGATCGCCTCCAGCATGGCGCAGGTCGAACCTTTGCCGTTGGTGCCTGCCACGCTGATCAACGGAACGTCGAAAGCGATGCCCAGGCGACGGCTGACCTCGACCGTGCGCTCGAGCGACAGATCCATTGACACGACATGCAGCGTGTCGCAATGCGCCAGCCATTGCTCGAGCGTTTTGCGCATGGCGCTTGCCTGAATCAAGCGACGGCGTCGGCGCTCAGGCGCAGCAACATGGCAATCTGGCGCGCGATCACCGAACGCAATTCGCGACGGTCGACGATCATGTCGATCGCGCCGGTGGTCAGCAGAAACTCGGCACGTTGAAAGCCTTCCGGCAATTTCTCGCGAACCGTATTCTCGATCACCCGCGGGCCCGCAAAACCGATCAAGGCCTTCGGTTCGGCGATCACGACATCGCCGACAAATGCAAAACTCGCGGACACCCCGCCCATCGTCGGGTCGGTCAAGACGCTGATATACGGCAGCCGCGCCTTTGCCAGGCGGGTCAGAGAGGCATTGGTCTTGGCCATCTGCATCAGGCTCAGCAGGCCCTCCTGCATGCGCGCCCCGCCGGTTGCCGCGAACGAGATGAACGGCGTTTTCTGCTCGACGGCGGTTTCGACACCGCGAACGAAGCGCTCGCCGACCACGGACCCCATCGATCCGCCCATGAAATCGAATTCAAAACAAGCGGCAACCACCGCGATGCTGTGCAGCGCGCCACCCATCACCACCAGCGCATCTGTTTCGCCGGTGGTTTCCAGTGCATCTTTCAGACGCTCGGGATATTTGCGGCTGTCGCGAAATTTCAAGGCATCGACCGGCAAGACTTCATGGCCGATCTCATATCGACCTTCGGGATCGAGAAAGGCGTCGAGCCGTGCGCGCGCGCCGATCCGATGGTGGTGGGCGCATTTCGGGCAGACGTTGACGTTCTGTTCGAGGTCGCTCTTGTACAGCACGGTCTCGCAAGACGGACACTTGACCCACAGACCTTCGGGCACCGTGCGGCGCTCGCTGGGGTCGGTCTGCTGGATCTTCGGCGGCAGCAGTTTTTCGAGCCAGCTCATCGATCAGTCCTTTCGTCTTGTGATTCGGCCAACCGTAGCACGAAGCCTCTGTGCGGTCATCAGGCGTCGAGCGCGCTGCGAATGTCTTTGATGAAGCCGCCGGCCGCGGCCGCCACCTCGTCGCGCGATTTGCCGGCGAGCATCTGGACCAGCGCCGAGCCGATGACCACGGCGTCGGACACCTCGGCAACGGCTCGTGCAGTGGCTGCATCGCGGATCCCGAAACCCACACCGACCGGAACCTTCACGTGTTGCCTGATGCGCGGGAT
>JBDTQC010000120.1:0-8466 GCA_039932405.1 Ideonella sp. | reverse complement strand
AGGTGCTGCGCGAGCATGGCTACGCCGAGGCGGAGATCGATGCGCTCGTCGCCGAACGCGTGGTCGAGGATCGTTCGACGCCGGCCGCGGTCCGGTCCGCCTAGGCCATCGGAAGCCGACTGCAGCGTCCGGGCCCAGCGCCCGGCGCCCCCGCCTAGGCCGCGGCGGGAACCGGCTGGGCCGGCTTGACCGGACTCGTCGAACTCGCCGCAACCTCGGCGCCTCGGGCCGCCGGATGCCCGGAGAAATAGTCCATCGCCGCCAGCACACCGCTGCGGGCCAGCGGCACGCCCGTCAGCTTCAGGCCCATCTCGACGCCGGCCAGCGTCGCCAGCAAGGTCAGGTCGTTGCTGTCGCCGAGGTGGCCGATGCGGAACATGCGGCCCTTGACCCGGCCCAGGCCGGTACCGAGCGACAGGTCGAAGCGCTGATGAATCAGCTGGCGCAACGCATCGGCGTCGACCCCGACCGGCGTGATGACACCGGTCAGCACCGGCGAATAGACCGCCGGGTCGGCGCACTGGATCGGCAAGCCCCAGGCCTCGACGGCTCGCCGCACCGCTTCGCCCCAGCGCTGGTGGCGCGCAAACACGGCCGGCAAGCCCTGCCCAAGCAGCATCTCCAGCGATTCGTGCAGGCCGTACAGCAGGTTGGTGCTCGGCGTATAAGGCCAATAGCCGCCGCGGTTCATCTCGACGATCTCGTCCCAGGCCCAGAAGGCTTTCGGAAGCCGGGCGCTGCGTGAAGCCTCGATCGCCTTCGGTGACAGGGCATTGAAGCTGATCCCCGGCGGCAGCATCAGACCCTTCTGCGAGCCGCTGACTGCTACATCGACGCCCCATTCATCGTGCTTGTATTCGGCGCTGGCAAGACCGGAGATGGTGTCAACCATCAGCAAGGCCGGATGGCCCGCAGCGTCGATCGCGCGCCGCACGGCGGCGATGTCGCTGGTCACGCCGGTCGATGTCTCGTTGTGCACGACGCACACCGCCTTGATACGGTGCTGCGGATCAGCGCGCAGGCGCTCGCCGATCAGCGCAGCGCTGACGCCGTGCCGCCAGGCCAACGGCAGGCCGGTCAGCTCGCAAATGCCAGGCAGGCTCAGAAACTCCGGTTCGATGCCCAGACGCAGCGCCATCTTCTGCCACAAGGTGGCGAAATGGCCGGTCTCGACCATCACGACCGCGTCGCCCGGGCTCAGCACATTGACCAGCGCCGCTTCCCACGCACCGGTGCCCGATGCCGGGTACACGACGACCGGATGACGCGTCTGGAACACCTGCGCCAGACCGGCCTGCACCGACTTGCCGAGCACGCCGAACTCCGGCCCGCGGTGATCGATGGTCGGCAGGCTGATGGCACGCAGGATGCGATCCGGACCCGGGCTGGGACCGGGACTCTGCAGAAAGTGGCGGCCACTGGGGTGGCTGTCTAGACTCAGCATGGCGTCTCCTTGAGCCACAAGTTTTGCATACAAAATTCATTTGTCAACCGTGTTTCCGCTAGAATCTACGGTGTCGTCACCGTCGTTTTGCATACAAACTGGGGAAAACCCGCATGGCAGCCGTTCTCTCGATTCCTCGGCAGGCCTTGCACCAGGAAGTTGCGGTGCGCCTGCGACAGCGCATCGTCGAAGGCGATATCGCGCCCGGCAGCAAGCTGAACGAGCGCGAATTGAGCGAGCAGTTGCGCGTGTCGCGCACACCGCTGCGCGAGGCAATCAAGATGCTTGCCTCCGAGGGCCTGGTCGAATTGCTGCCGAACCGCGGCGCCGTCGCGGCGCAGTTGTCGGTGCAGGATGTGATTGACACCTTCGAGGTGATCGCCGGCATGGAAGGCCAATCCGGCGAGTTGGCGGCCAGCCGGATCACCGATGTCGAACTGGCCGAGATCCGCGCGCTGCACTACGAGATGCTCGCCGCCTACACACGGCGCGACCTGTCGGCTTATTACCGCCTGAATGCCGGCATCCACGACAAGATCAATCTGGCCGCACGCAATCCGGTACTGGTCCACACCTACCGCACCGTCAATGCGCGTTTGCAGGCGCTGCGTTTTCGCTCCAACTTCGACGACAAGAAATGGGGCCAGGCGGTGCGAGACCACGATCAGATGGTTGAACGGCTCGGTGCGCGCGATGGCCCCGGGATGCGTGCGCTGATGATCTTTCACCTCGAACAGAAGCGCGATGTCGTGCTCGACCTGATGCAACGCGGTGAATTGAAGATGGCCGGAGTGCAGCGATGAACATGCCCGCCGAACCGAACGTACGGCGACCGGCGGCACTGGCCGACGCTGCTGAACTGGCACGACGGCTGCGCGCCGAGACCCGCGGCGAGGTGATGTTCGACACCGCCTCGCGCGGCCGCTATGCAACCGACGCTTCGATCTACCAGATCATGCCCACCGGGGTGTTCGTGCCGCGGTCGACCGACGATGTCACGACTGCCATCGCGATCGCCGGCGAGATGGACGTGCCGCTGTTGTCACGCGGCGGCGGTACGTCGCAATGCGGGCAAACCACCGGCGCGGCGCTGGTCATCGATCACAGCAAATACCTGCGGCGCATCCTGTCGATCGATCCGCAGGCGATGAGTGCGGAGGTCGAACCCGGTCTGGTGCTCGATCACCTGAACGCCGAACTGAAGCAGCACGGCCTGTGGTATCCGGTCGATGTATCGACCAGCGCACAGGCCACGCTGGGCGGCATGGCCGGCAACAACTCGTGCGGTTCGCGCAGCATCGCCTACGGCAACATGGTGCACAACGTCCTCGGCATCGATGGCTGGCTGGCCGATGGCTCGCGGGTTTCGTTCGGACCTGTCGATCGGCTCGGCCCGCGCGAGCGCGGCATTGCCGATTTCGTTCGGCGTCTGGCCGCCAAACACCAAAGCGAGATCGAGTCCAGATGGCCGAAGGTGTTGCGCCGCGTCGGCGGCTACAACCTCGACATCTTCCATCCGCAAAGCGTCAAGCCGTATACCGACGACGGCAGCGTCAACCTGGCGCACCTGCTGGTCGGCAGCGAAGGCACGCTGGCCATCACCGAGCGGCTGCGACTCAAGCTGAGCCGGCTGCCGCACGCGAAGGTGCTGGGTGTCGTCAACTACCAAAGTTTTCGCGCAGCGATGGATTCGGCGCAGCACATCGTCAAGCTCGGCCCGAGCGCGGTCGAGCTGGTCGACCGAACGATGATCGAGCTGGCACGCGCCAACCCGGCCTTCCGTGCGGTGATCGAGAAGGCTTTGATCGGTGCGCCGGCGGCGATCCTGCTGGTCGAATTCAGCGGCGACGACCGATCGCAATTGCTGCGTCAATTGGCGGCTCTGGTGGAGTTGATGGGTGATCTCGGCCTGCCCGGCAGCGTGGTCGAGATGCCGGAAGAGGCGCCGCAAAAGGCACTGTGGGAGGTGCGCAAGGCCGGCCTGAACATCATGATGAGCCTGAAGGGTGACGGCAAGCCGGTCAGCTTCATCGAGGATTGCGCGGTGCCGCTCGAGTATCTGGCCGAATATACCGACGGACTGACCGAGGTATTCGCGCGCCACGGCACGCGCGGCACCTGGTACGCCCACGCGTCGGTCGGCACGCTGCACGTGAGGCCGATTCTCGACATGCGCAGCAGCGGGCCCGAAGGCGGCGCGTCCAGGATGCGCGCCATCGCCGAAGAAGCCTCGGCACTGGTGCGCCAGTACAAAGGCGCGTACAGCGGCGAACACGGCGACGGCTTGTGCCGCGGCGAGTGGGTGCAGTGGCAATTCGGCCCCGCGCTCAACGACGCACTGCGGGCAATCAAGCAGCACCTCGATCCGGCCAATCTGCTGAATCCGGGCAAGATCGTCGATACGCCGAAAATGGACGAAGCCGCGCTGTTCCGCTTCGCACCAGGCTACAAGACGATCCCGTTGACACCCGTATTCGACTGGTCGGCCTGGAACGTGAAGAACGACCCGGTCACCGAACGGACGACCGCACCAGGCAGCGGCGGCGACAACACCGGCGGCCTCGCGAAGGCGGTCGAGATGTGCAACAACAATGGCCACTGCCGCAAATTCGACGCTGGAACGATGTGCCCGAGCTATCGCGTCACGCGCGACGAGCAGCATCTGACGCGCGGCCGCGCCAATACGATGCGGCTGGCGCTGTCGGGCCAGCTCGGCAGCGGCGAAGGATTCGCTGGTGACGCGGTCGCGGCGGCACTCGATCTGTGCGTCGGCTGCAAGGGCTGCAAGCGAGACTGCCCGACCGGTGTCGACATGGCGAAGATGAAGCTGGAGTTTGCCGCCCAGCGTGCCGCCGCGCGGGGCATTTCGTTGAAGGACCGCCTGATCGCGAGGATGCCCGACTACGCACCGCTGGCCGGCCGACTGCACTGGCTATTCAACTTGCGTGACCGCGTCCCGGGCGCCGCCGCGCTCAGCGAACGCTGGCTCGGTCTGTCGGCCAAGCGCAGCCTGCCGCGCTGGCGCCGCGACAATTTTCAAACCACGTCGTCCAGCCTGGGCCTCGTGACCCGAGATCAAGCGATCGCTTCGAAGAAAGCGGTCGTGTTGTTTGTCGACACCTTCAACGGCGCCTTCGAAACCGAAAACGCCAGCGACGCGGTGCGTGTGCTGCAGGCCGGCGGGTATGCGGTCCATGTCGCAACCCGCCCTGACGGAGCAGCCTTGTGCTGCGGACGCACGCTGCTCGCAGCCGGGCTGGCCGATGCGGCCAAGACGCGAGCCAAGGAGCTGCTCCAAGCCTTGATTCCGTTGGTCGATGCCGGCTTGAGCGTGGTCGGCCTGGAGCCATCGTGCCTGCTGACGATGCGTGATGAAATGCTGGTGATGGGCCTGGGTCAACCCGCCGAACGGCTGGCCGCGAAGGCCTTGCTGTTCGAGGAGTTCCTGGCGCTGGAGGCCGCCGCCGGCCGCTTCGCCCCGTCATTTTCAGCAGCCACGAATCCGATGCTGGTTCACGGCCACTGCCACCAGAAGGCCTTCGGTGCAATGCCCGCAGTATTCGAGGTGCTGAAACTGATTCCTGGCGCCGACCCCAAACCGATCGAAAGTTCTTGCTGCGGAATGGCTGGCAGTTTCGGCTACGAGGCCGGCCACCACGCCGTCTCGATGCAGATGGCCGAACTCAGCCTGCTGCCCGCCGTGAGATCGGCGACTGATGCAATCATCGTCGCCGACGGCACGAGCTGCCGCCATCAGATCGCCGACGGAGCGCAACGCGAGGCGCTGCACGTCGCAAGAGTGCTCGCCTCGCATCTGAAGTCCGCCAGCTCAGCCGCCTGAATTCAGGGCCGCAGGCCAAGTCGCCACCTGAGTTTGGCAGAAGCGTCGGCCGAGACCGAGCCGATGACCGGGAATCGCTCGCATGTAGGCGCTCTCACCCGGGGAACTGCTCCGATTTCCCCCGGCTTATCGAAGTCTGGCGCCGGCCGCTGCACACCTATGCTCTCAAGTGAACATTGGCCATTGCCGATAACCGGGCGTCGACCGTCTCCGGTCGGGGTGGTGTTCATGGGCAGTAAGAACATGGGTGCGAAAGACCGAACAACCAGAATCCAGGCAGGTCAACTTGATCAGATCGATGAATCAAACCAGCAGGCAACGCTGGCTGCAAGACCGTGGCGAAAGCTTCGCTCTGCCAGCCGGCGTGCTGGTCATCGGTTCTGAACGAGCGCTTCGACGTGGCGCGAGGGTTGGCGGCTGGCCGACTGCAGGCACATGACAGCACCCTCCACCGCGGTGGTGCAAGCCGCCGTTCAACGCGACCGCCAGATGGACGTCCCGCCGACTCTGGGGCATGCAGAAAGCGCGCCGACCAGCACCGAGCGGCTTCGACCTAACCGCCTGCTTTCCATGCCGCTGATCTTGGGCAAGCGCAGCCCGACAGCGGCCGCGCCTGCTGTCGACATCGGCGACAGCAGGGCCGCGGTGAACCCGTCCGAGCGCGTCGGCGAAGCCGGGTACGGAAATGGTGCGGACCTTCATGCGGTGATCACGACGACCGCCGACCCGGTGAAGGACGCCGGGCTTGTGCTGCAACTGCAAGACACGTTCCTGCGCCAACCCAACCTCGCCGCAGGTGCGCTTGCTCTGACCAACGAACTGGCCCGGGTGCTGGCTTGCGAGCGCGTCACGCTGGGCGTCATCGACGGTCGCGAAGTCGATGTCATCGCGGTTTCAAACAGCGCCGAATTCAGGCCGGCGCAAGAACTCATGCGGCAGATCGCGGCGGCGCTTCGGGAGGCCGTCGATCAGGGCAATCGGGTCACGTATCCGGTCATGCCGGCCGATCCGATCCGCATCGTCTTGGCCCATGCCGACCTGCATGAACGCAGCGGCCATGCACTGGCCAGCGTGGCGCTGGTCGCCGGCGGTCAGTCGGTCGGCGCCTTGTTGGCCGAATGGCGCGGCGCCGAACCGCCCGAACATCGGCGCCTGGAGCTGCTGGACAGCATGGCCTGCGCGCTCGGTCCCTTGCTGGCTCTGCGCCAGATCGCCGAACGGCCGTGGTCGGCACGCGGGATCGGCATGTTGCACCGCGCTTGGCAAGCCATCACGCGGCGCCAGGATCCGACGCCCAAGGTGCTTGCGCTGACCCTGCTGGTAGGCCTCTTGGCCGCTGTGTTCTTGCCGGTTTCGTACCGCATCGGCGCACCGGGGCGCATCGAAGGTGCGGTGCAGCGCGTTATCGCGGCACCGCTCGACGGTTATCTGGCGAAGGCCAACGTGCGGCCTGGCGATTCGGTTCGGGCCGGCGACGTGCTGGTCGAATTGGCCGACCAGGATCTGCTGCTCGAGCAACGTCGCTGGGAAGGCGCGCTTGCCCAACACGAAAACGGCTATGCGGCAGCCCTCGCTCGCTCCGACCGTGCCCAGTTCGTGATCGCCCAGGGCAAGGCCGGTGAAGCGCGTGCCCAGCTCGAGTTGGTGCGCCAGCAATTGGCTCGCACCCGCTTGCTGGCACCGATCGACGGCGTGGTGATCAAAGGCGATCTGAGCCAGGGTCTGGGTGCGCCGGTGCAGCGTGGTGATGCCCTGATCACGCTGGCGCCGGCCGAACGTTACCGCCTGATCATCAACGTCGACGAACGCGACATCGCCAGTGTCAGGCCCGGCCAGCGCGGCCAGCTGGCACTGGCTTCATCACCCGGCGATCCGCTGCGATTCGTGGTTGAACGCGTGACGCCGGTGGCCACTGTGCAGGACGGTCGCAACACCTTCGAAGTCGAGGCCCGCTTGCTCGCCGCCGCACCGCTGCTGCGCCCGGGCCTGCAGGGCGTCGCGAAAATCGATGCCGGCGAACGGTCGACGGCCTGGATCTGGACGCATCGTGGCATCGACTGGCTGCGGCTGAGCCTTTGGTCGTGGGGGCCATGACATGAGCGACGCTGCTCGGCCGTCCGACCCGGCGATGGGCTGACATGACTGCCTCGCTCTTCAGCGTGCAGTGGTATCGAGTCGCGACACTGCGGCCGCGGCTGCGCGCCCAGGTTCGCGTTCGCCGCCAGCAATGGCGCGATCAGTGCTGGTATCTGCTATCCGACACGGCAACCGGCCGGCAGCACCGCATCAGCAAACCCGCCTACGAGTTCATCGGACGCTGCGATGGCCGCCACACGGCTGACGACGTCTGGGCCGCCTTGCTCGACGCCGATCCTGACGCAGCGCCGAGCCAGGACGAGGTGCTGGCGCTGCTCGGTCAACTCAACGAGCAGGAACTGCTGCAGTCCGAACATGCCGCGGACACCGAATCCTTGCTGCAGCGCCGCGAGTCGCGCAAGAAGCGACGGCGCAGTGAAATGCTCAACCCGTTTTCGTTCCGCTTGCCGTTGGGCGATCCCAGCAGCCTGTTGAACCACCTCGAACCGCTCGGTCGGCTGCTGTTCACACCGGCAGCTTTCGCCATCTGGCTGCTCGGCATGTTGGGCTGTCTGCTGCTGGCGACGATGGAATGGCCGGCGCTGCGTCTGCACGCTGCTCAACATGTCTTCAATACCAGCAGCCTCGCCATGGCGTGGTTGATCTATCCGTTGATGAAGGCGCTGCACGAGTTGGCCCACGCAATGGCGGTGCGCCGATGGGGCGGTGAGGTGCACGAAATCGGCATCGGTCTGTTGTTCCTGGTTCCCGCACCTTATGTCGACGCCTCTGCGGCAACCGCATTCCGGCACCGGTCGCAACGCGCAGCGGTCGGCGCCGCCGGCATCATTGTCGAGTTGACGCTGGCCGCACTCGCGCTGGTCTTGTGGCTGCAGACCGAGCCGGGATTGATCCACGAGGTCGCGTTCGCCGTGATGCTGATCGGCAGCGCATCGACGCTGCTGTTCAACGGCAATCCCTTGCTCAGATTCGACGCCTACCACGTGATGTGCGATCTGTTCGATGTGCCGAATCTGGCCGCTCGCAGCAGCGCGTGGTGGAGTCACCAGCTCGGCCGGATGCTGCTCGGCAGCCGCTCGCAAAG
>JBDTQC010000119.1:0-8520 GCA_039932405.1 Ideonella sp. | reverse complement strand
ACCCTCGATGCCATCGTCGCTTACCAGGCCGCCTTCCTGCGCAAGCCCGACGGTGTGATCGATCCCGGCGGCACCACCTGGAAACATCTCTCTGCCTCGTACACCGGCGCGGTCACCGACGCGCCGGGCGAAACCACGGCGCTGACCCGCCCCGTACCGAGGCCGGCAACCAGTTCGATCAACATCGGCCTCGAGTCCGCCGGCAACGACTTCATGTTGCTCAAGTTGGGGCAACCGCGCGACGCTGGCTACTCGACGCTTTGCCAGCCGCCAACCCACGCGCGCTTGCGGCGCAACTTCGTGACCGATACGGTCGGCCCGTTTCGCGTAACCGGTCTGGTGCCGGCGGTGTTGAGCCTGAAGGACGTGATGAACGACATCCACGCCGAGCAACCCGCCGTCTACCGCGCTCTGGGATCGGCGGGCATGTTGTGCTGCAGGCTGGTCCGCGGTTCGACGACATCGATTTCCAACCACTCGTGGGGAACCGCGATCGACCTCACCATCAACGGCGTGCTTGATGTGTACGGCAACGATACCGTGCAGCATGGCCTGACCTTGATTGCGCCGATCTTCAACCGGCACGGCTGGTACTGGGGCGCCGGGTTTCGAACTGAGGACGGCATGCATTTCGAATGCAGCAAGGATCTGCTTGGAAAGTGCGCGCAGGGTCTTGCCTGATGCAGTCAGTGCCACCTGCTGCGCTAGCGCGCTGGCGCCGCCCGCCAGCGCCATCACTTCACATCACGGCGCCGAGCTGCCACGGCACAAATTCGTTTTGCCCGTAGCCGTGCAGCTCACTCTTGGTGGCTCGGCCCGACGCGGTATCGAGCATCAACTGGAAGATGCGTGAGCCCACCTGGTCGACACTTTCATGGCCGTCGATGATGGTGCCGCAGTCGATGTCCATGTCGTCTTGCTGCTTCGTCCAAAGCGCGGTGTTGGTCGACAACTTCAGAGACGGCGATGGCGCACAGCCATAGGCCGAGCCGCGGCCGGTGGTGAAGCAGATCAGGTTTGCGCCGCCGGCCACCTGGCCGGTCGCGGAGACTGGGTCGTAGCCGGGGGTGTCCATGAAGACAAATCCGTGGGCGTCGACCGGCTGCGCGAACTCGAAGACATCGACCAGGTTGGTGGTGCCACTTTTGGCGATCGCGCCGAGGCTTTTTTCAAGGATGGTCGTCAGGCCGCCCGCCTTGTTGCCGGCCGACGGGTTGTTGTCCATGCGCATGTGGTTGCGCTCGGTATACGCCTCCCACCAGGCGATGCGGCGCAGCAATTTTCCCGCCACTTCAGTCGACACGGCTCGGCGCGTCAGCAAGTGCTCACCGCCATAGATTTCCGGCGTCTCGCTGAGGATTGCGGTACCGCCATTGCGTACCAGTCGATCGACCGCCGAGCCCAGCGCGGGGTTGGCGCTGATGCCCGAATATCCATCGCTGCCGCCACATTGCAGGCCCACCGTGATGTGGCTCGCCGGCACCGGCTGGCGCGTCACGCGATTCGCATCGGGCAGCAACTGGTTGATCAGCTCGACGCCATGCGCCACCGTCTTGGCGGTGCCGCCGGTATCCTGGATATTGAAGGTCAGCAGGCGTGCCCCTTCGCTCAAACCTTCCTGCGCGATCAGGCCCTGAATCTGGTTGGTTTCACAACCCAGTCCAACCACCAGTACCGCGAAAAAATTGGGATGCCGCGCGTAACCACCAAGCGTGCGGCGCAACACCTGCAACTCCTCGCCTTCGCTGTCGGTTGCGCAACCCATGCCGTGAGTCAGGGCAACGACGCCATCGACATTCGGATAGTCGGCCAGCGCCTGCGGCCGGATATCGCGCCGGAACTGGTCGGCAATCGCCCGCGCCGCAGTGGCCGAGCAGTTCACCGAGGTCAACACGCCGATGTAGTTGCGCGTGGCAACCCGTCCGTCGGTACGCACGATGCCTTCGAACGTAGCCGGCGCTGCGACCATCTGCGTTGGCGACACGCCGGCACCGGGCTCGTGCGACCGTGCGAAGTCGCTGAACGCCAGGTTGTGAATGTGCACATGCTGGCCCGGCGCAACCGCCTGGGTGGCGTGGCCGATGATCTGGTTGTAGCGCCGCACTGGCTCACCGGCAGCGATCGCCCGGGTCGCGATCTTGTGCCCCGGCGGCACCAACCCGGCCACCGTGATGCCCTCGTCCGCCAGCACCGTACCGCCAAGCAGCTGCCGGCGCGTGATCACGACGTTGTCGGCAGCGTGGATGCGGATGATCGGATTCATTTTTTCAGGACCGGGGTAGTCAACGGTCAGCCATCGATTCGTTTCGGGTTCCAGGCGTAAACCGTTTGCTGCTGTTCGCCGAGCTTCTCGATGCCCAGTCGCATCACGTCGCCGGGCTTCAGGAATACCGGCTTCGGCTTGACGCCCATGCCGACACCGGGCGGTGTGCCGGTGGTGATCAGGTCGCCCGGGTTCAGCGTCATGAACTGGCTGAGGTGGCTGACGATCTGCGCGGCACCGAAGATCATCGTCTTGGTGCTGCCGCTTTGATAGCGATGACCATTCACCTCCAGCCACATCTTCAGCTTCTGCGGATCCCCCACTTCATCGGCCGTCACCAGCCACGGACCGACCGGTCCGAAGGTATCGCAGCCTTTGCCCTTGTCCCACTGGCTGCCGCGTTCGAGCTGGAATGCACGCTCGGACACGTCGTTGACCACGCAGTAGCCGGCCACGTGCTCGAGCGCCTCTTCTTCTGACACATAACGCGCGCGGCTGCCGATCACGATGCCGAGCTCGACCTCCCAATCGGCTTTCTTCGAACCCTTGGGCAACACCACGTCATGATTGCAGCCGACGGCGCATTCGAGGGTCTTCGTGAAGACGATCGGCTCCTTGGGAATCGGCATGTTCGATTCGGCTGCATGGTCGGCGTAGTTCAGGCCGATCGCCATGAACTTGGTCATGCCGGTCCACGGCACACCGAGCGTGCCTTGCTCGACGATCGGCAGCGCGTTGAGGTCGAGTGCACGCAATGCAGCCAGGCCGGCCGGCGACAGCGTTGCCGGGGTGATATCGGTCAGCAACGCGCTGAGGTCGCGCACTTGCCCTTTCTTGTCGAGAACGCCGGGCTTCTCGTGGCCACGCATTCCATGACGCAACAATTTCATTCGTTTTCTCCTTCAGGGGTTCAAAGCGACCAGCCACCGTCGACGAGCATCGCCGTGCCGGTGGTGAAGCGGGATTCGTCGCTGGCCAGATATACCGCCAGCGCAGCGATCTCGTCGGCCGTGCCGAGCCGACCCATCGGCTGACGAGCGACGAACATGCCCTCGACGTCGTCCTTCGATTTGCCGCTGCTGTCGGCCAGCGCCGAAATGCGATCACGCAGCGATGGCGATTCGACGGTGCCTGGGCAAATCGCGTTACATCTGACGCCTTTGGTGATGAAATCCAGCGCCACCGATTTCGTCAGTCCGATGACGGCCGCCTTGGTGGAGCCGTAGACGAAGCGGTTGGCTGCTGCCTTGATGCTGCTGGCGCCCGACGCCACGTTGATGATCGAGCCGTTGCCGCGTTCGAGCATGCCGGGCAGAAACGCCTTGATCATGCGAAACATCGAGCGCACGTTCAGGTCGAAGGCCTGCTGCCATTGTTCTTCGCTGCAGTCGAGCACGCTGCCGTGGTGCACAAAGCCGGCGCCGTTGAACAGGATGTCGATCGGCCCGAGCGACGCCGCTTCGATCACCGCTTCGGCGTTCGTCACATCGAGCAGTTCGGTCTCGCAGCCGCATTCGGCCGCCAGCGCCTTCAGCAACTCGGAATTGATGTCGGTGGCGATCACCCGCGCCCCTTCCCTGGCAAAGGCCAGCGCCGTCGCACGGCCGATGCCTTGCGCGGCGGCGGTGACCAGCGCGGTTTTCCCCTGCAATCTGTCGCTCATGTCGGCTTCCTCATTGAATCGTGTGATGAATGCGTGCGCGGTCTGCAATGATGCCCCAATCCCATTCGATTCCGAGCCCTATGTGGTCAGGTGCGAGTGCGAAACCGTCTTCGATGCGCAGCCGGCTGTCGGCAATGCTGTCGAGCTGCGGGATGTACTCCACCCAGGCCGACGCCGGCACTGCGGCGCACAGCGAGACGTGCAGTTCCATCAGGAAGTGTGGACAGACGCTCAAGTTGAACGCCTCGGCCAGGTGGGCCACCTTGAGCCAGGGCGTGATCCCGCCGATGCGGGCCACGTCGACCTGCAGGATCGACGCCGCGCCCTGCTGCACGTAGGCGGCGAACTGCGCCGGCGAATACAGCGATTCGCCGACGGCGATCGGCACGGCACAGGCCGCAGCGAGGCGAGCGTGCCCGGTGATGTCATCGGCCGGCAGCGGCTCCTCGAACCAGGCGATGCCGAGTTCGGCATACCTCGGCGCCCGCCGCAAGGCTTCGGACAGCGTGAAACACTGGTTCGCATCGACCATGATCTCGAAGCCCTCACCGACCGCGTCCCGCACCGCTTTCAAACGGGCGATGTCGTCGCTGAGGTGGGGCTTGCCGACCTTGATCTTTGCGCCTCTGAAGCCTTGCGCCTGCGCCGCCAGCGTCTCTCGCACCAGATCGTCAGGTGACAGGTGCAGCCAACCGCCTTCGGTGGTGTAGACGGGGATCCGCTGCTTCGCGCCGCCGGCAGCCAGCCACAACGGCTGATCGTCGCGCCGGCAGCGCCAGTCCCACAACGCGGTATCGATGGCAGCCAGCGCCAGGCTGGTGATTGCGCCGACGCTGGTGGCATGGGTCGCAAAGAGCAGGTCGCGGCCGATCGACTCGATCTCGGCCGGATCGCGGCCGATCAACTTCGGCGCGAGGTGATCACGCAACAGGGCGATCACCGACGATCCACCCGTGCCGATCGTGTAGCTGTAGCCCGCCCCCTGGCTGCCGTCGTCGCAGGTGATGCGCAACATCGGCGTTTCCTGCGTGACGAACGACTGGATAGCGTCACTGCGCGGCACCGGCGGCGGCAGATCGACCTGCCAGATCTCCACAGAGGTGATGCAGGTCATTGCCAGCCTTCCACAACGCATCCTCCAATCCGATCAAGCAACCGCCGAGGATCCGGCTCTGCCGGTCCTCTGGCGGTGCCCCCTTGAGGGGGTGCGCCGAAGGCGCTCCGGGGGTGGGTCATAAAAACCCCATCAGCCTGGGGAGCCACAGGCCGATGGCTGGCACGTAGGTCAGTAGCACCAGGCTCAGCAGCAGCGGGATCAACCACGGAATGATGGCCACCGTGGTGCGTTCGACGCTGAGCTTGGCGACCCGCGCGAGCACGAACAACACCATGCCCATCGGCGGATGCAGCAGGCCGATCATCAGGTTGAGCACCATCACCAGGCCGAAGTGCACGGGATCGACACCGAGTTTGGTGGCGATCGGCAACAGCAGCGGCACCAGGATGGTGATCGCCGCCGTCGGCTCGAGAAAGCAACCGACGAACAGCATCAACAGGTTGGCCAGCAGCAGGAATACCCAGGCCTGGCGGGTGAAACCCAACACCCACTCGGCGATCGCCGCGGTGACACCGGTGGCAGTCAACATCCAGCCGAAGATCGATGCCGCGGCAACGATGAACATCACGGTTGCGGTCATCTCGACGGTATCGAGGCTGATCTTGACAAACATCTTCCAGCTCAGCGTGTGGTACCAGAACAGCCCGAGCACCATCGCCCAGACGCTGGCTGCGATGGCGCCTTCGGTCGGCGTGAACAGCCCGGTCGTCATGCCGCCGATCAGCAGCACCGGCGTCATGATCGGCAGCACCGCCTGGAATTTGAAATAGCGGTCGGCGGCGAACAAGACGACCAGCGCCAGAGCGACCGTCAACTGCGGCTGCAGGCCAGCCTGTACCAGCAAATAAACCGCGGTCGGCCAGGCTGCGACGACGCCAAGCTCGATCAGCGCCTTGCCGAATCGGCTGGAAGAGAATTTGACGTCACCGCCCCATTTGTTCTTGTAGGCAAACCAGCTGACGGTGAGCATCATCATCGCGGCCAGCAGCAGGCCAGGCATCAGGCCGGCCAGGAACAGCGCCCCGACCGACACATTGGCCATCATCGCGTAGATCACGAACGGCAGGCTGGGCGGAATGATCGGGCCTAGCGTGGCCGAAGCCGCGGTGACGCCGACCGCAAATTCGGTGCTGTAGCCATGGTCTTTCATGGCCTTGATCTCGATCGTGCCGAGGCCGGCGGCGTCGGCGATCGCGGTGCCGCTCATGCCGGCGAAGATCACCGAGCCGAGCACGTTGACATGGCCCAGCCCACCCTTCAGCCACCCGACCAGCGCCAATGCGAAATTGAAGATCCGGTTGGTGATGCCGGCGTTGTTCATCAGGTTGCCGGCCAGGATGAAAAACGGCACGGCCAGCAGCGGAAAACTGTCGATGCCGCCGATCATGCGATGGACGACGACAAATGGCGGTGTACTGCCGGTATACGCAACATAGATCAGCGAGGCGCCCGCCATCGAGATGGCGACCGGAACGCCGATGATCATCAGCGCGAGAAAGATGATCTTCAGCATGTCGGTTCCGCCCGGCCGTTCCGAAGGAACCGACTACCCGCTCGAGGGAAAGCGAGCACAGTGAGTCCAGGGGTTGGTTTCATTTCAGCGATCCTCCATCGTGCTTTCGGGCTGCTGCAAGACGCTGTAGCCGCGTTTCCAATGCCGCACCAGCACCCAGACCGAACGCAGCGTCATCATCGCCAGCCCGAACAGGCAGGGGCCATAGACCCAGTTCATCGGCAAATCGATGACCGCCATCTGCTGGCGCCCGACCTTGTCCATCAGTTGAGCCGTCAACACGACCATCCAGCCGAAGAAACCGATGCGCAACAGATCGACGGCGAGCGACAACACCCGCCCGACACCCGGTGGCAAAAAGCGATAGAGGAAGTCGACCTGGATGTGGTTGTCCTTGGCCACGCTGATCGCGGCACCGACAAACACAGTGGCGATCAGCAGATAACGCGCGATCTCCTCGGTCCAGGCGGCCGAATCGTTCAAGGCGTAGCGCGTGAAGAACTGGTAGAAAACCACCGCACCGAGAATCCAGAAAATCCCCAACGCGATCCACGCCTCGAACGTCGTCTTCGACAAGTCGACGGCTTCATCAGTCGCCTGAAACTCGCCATCGTCATTCATCACCTTCGGCAAGGCATCGATGTCCATGTGAGTCCTTTATCGCAGTCCTCAGCAACGAAGAGCAGCGCCGGCAGTCCATGCCGTCGATTTGATGCTCGTTCGTCGAGATCAAGCAGACACCGCGGATCCGGCTTAGCCGGTCCGCTGGTGTGCCTTGCAGGCCGCACCGGTCCTTGCGGCCCGGTCGCTCGCCAGGCACCGAAGGTCCACTGGACCTTCGATGTCCAGGCTCGCCCCCCTGGGGGGTGCGGCGTCAGCCGCTCCGGGGGGGTCCTATCTAAGCGCTTGAAGTCGGTCGTAAGTCGCCTTGTCCCAGGTTGCATAGCTGCCCATGTGTTCTTTCTGGAACACCTTGGCAAACGCAGCCCGATCCGACTTGACGACGATCTTCTTGTACTTGGTGGCGAACTCGTCGACCAGTTTGGCTTCCGAGGCCGCAATCTCGGCGGTGGCCTTGGCGCCGGCCTCCTTGAAAACCACCTCGAAGACCTTCTTGTCGGCATCGGACAACTTGCTCCAGGTCTGCCCGCTGACGATGGTCAACAGCATCTCGGTGATGTGCCCGGTCAGGTTGATGTGCGACTGCACCTCATAGAACTTCTTGGCCAGGATGGTCGGCAGCGGATTCTCCTGCGCATCGACGGTCTTGCTTTGCAGGGCCAGGTAGACCTCGGCAAAGGCAATCGGCGTGGCGTTGGCGCCAACCACTTTCGGATACATCACGTAGAGCGGCGCATCGGGTACGCGCAGCTTCAGGCCGTTCATGTCCTTGGGCTCCATGATCGCCTTGTTGGCGGTGGTGTGCCGAACGCCGTAATAGGTGACAGCCAGCGGCTTGTTGCCACCCTTCTTGTAATACGCCTCCATCAGCTCGCGCAGCAGGTCGCTGTCGGCGTATTTTTTCCAGTGATCGAAATCGCGGAACATGAACGGCGCCCCACCAATCGCCAACGCCGGGAGCGTGCGTGCGGCGAATGCCTGGCCGGTATAGATGATGTCGACCGTGCCCAGCGTCAGGCCCTGGTTGATATCGGTTTCCTTGCCGAGCTGCGAAGCCGGAAAAACCTCGATCTCGTAGCGCCCGCTGGTGCGCTTCTTGATTTCGTCTGCGGCCCACAAGGCGGCCGTGTGATAAGCCTCGGAGGTCTCGTAGACATGGGCAAATTTCAGCTTGGTCTGGGCCATCGCCGGTACGACAGCCAGCCCGGCGGCGGCGACTGCCACCACACTCAACAGCGTCTTCAGGAACTTGCGTTTCATGCTGGGTCTCCTTTTCGGGTTCAGGGGCAGGGGAACAGCTGCATCGGCGTGCAGTTCAAATTCATGCGGCGAGGTCATGCTGC
>JBDTQC010000118.1:0-8528 GCA_039932405.1 Ideonella sp. | reverse complement strand
CACCGCTCGACGCTTGTCAGCAGGAATACATCACGTGCATCAAGACTTGCATTCCGCGGTAACAAGGGTTCCGCCCGCCACCGCTATCGTCTATTGCACGTAAAGATTGCGCCTTGGTCATTGCTTCATTCGCACGCTCTTGTGCGCGCCGTTGTTGACAGGCAGCTTCGGGTCGTTCAATCGACCGCAGGTGATTTCACAGCCCGCTGAGATCACCTCGAACACGTGGACGGGACGGCGACGAAGCCCAACAGCAGCCACGCGACGATGAAGTGAACCGTGCGGGCCGACCGGATTGATTTTCCAACGCTGCGCTGTCCAGTCGCGTTCGGCAGGAGTTCGCGCTGCAAGTGGCGGCTGAAGAATCCGTACAGCGCATGAACGATGCCGTTCAGCACCAGCAGCCAGGCGCAGAAGAAATGCCACGACCCGGCCTTCGGCCATCGACTAGTAACCTGCTCGCGGGTGGTGGTCTCGAGGACAGGCGGTTTGACGGTGGAGGCCCTGGCGGCAGCGCGACTGGCGAGCCAGAAGGCTGCGTCAATCTGCCGTCGGCGTTGATCTTGAACGGCCCCGATTCGTTCATGCAAGTCACGAGCACGCCTTACGAGCGCGCGACCTTGCGACGTGCTGCGCACCGGCATCGCGTTCGTGTCGGGTGCGGATACTTCTCTGGTTGTCGGCGCTGTAAGTTTTTTCGTCCCCGTTCGACAGTCTTTGGACAGTCGTTGACCATCTCGATCCCTGAAAGGAATTTCACCATGGTGAAACTCGCTCTGTTCGTTCGTCTCGAAGCCAAGCCCGGTAAGGAAGCCGCCCTTGGTGAATTTCTCGCCGGTGCGCTACCGCTCGCCAACGCCGAAGCGGGCACCACCGCATGGTTCGCGCTGAAGTTCGGCCCATCAACGTTCGGCGTTTTCGACGCCTTCTCGGACGAATCTGGTCGTCAAGCCCATCTGGAAGGGCCGATTGCCGCGGCCTTGATGGCCAATGCGGCAGCGCTGCTCGTCGATCCGCCAAAAATCGAGAAGATCGATCTGCTCGCCGCGAAGCTGCCGCACTAACGGGCAGCAGCGCCCCACTCCTGCATGCCGGGCAACCCGCGAGCAATCGGCAGCTTCCTGCACGTCCCAGCGGCGGACAATCGAAACGAGCTGAGCCCCATTGCCCCCGTGTCATGCCCGATCCCACCGCACCCTGCCCGTCCGCTCCGAAGCGCACGGCATTCGTCTTCGCAGGCGGTGGCAGCCTCGGTGCGATCGAAGTCGGGATGCTGCGCGAGTTGCTTTACAGCGGTATCCGGCCGGATTTCGTGATCGGCGCCTCGGCGGGTGCGATCAATGCAAGTTTTTTTGCGGGGATGCCGAGCGACGAAGGCGTGATGCGGCTTGAAAAACTGTGGCGCGAGATCAGGCGACGCGACATCATGCCGTTCGGTGTCTGGTCGCTGCTAAAGCTGTTCCTGCGCCGCCAAGAACACCTGGTCGACAACGGCGCCCTGCGGCGGCTGCTCGAACGCTGCCTCGGCTACGGCGCAATCGAGCGCGCGGCGATCCCGCTGCACGTGGCGGCTAGCGACCGGCTAAGCGGCGACGAAGTGATTCTTTCCAGCGGCTCGGTGGTCGATGCGGTGCTCGCCAGCAGCGCGATTCCGGGCGTGTTCCCGCCGGTGCGCATCGCCGGCCGCGAGCTGGTCGACGGCGGCGTTTCGAGCAACACGCCGGTTTCCGCCGCGGTGAGGCTGGGGGCGACGCACATCGTCGTGCTGCCAGCCGGGTTTGCCTGCGCCCTGCAGGTGCCGCCGCGCGGACTGGTGGCGCAGACCCTGCATGCGGTGAGCTTGGTTGTCTCGCGTCAATTGGTGCACGACATCGAACGCCATTCGGATAGGGTTCGCATTTCGGTCGTGCCGCCGCTGTGCCCGCTCGACATCTCGTCCTACGACTATGCCCAGTGTGGAGCGATGATCGACCGGGCCGCGCTCACCACCCGGCAATGGTTGGCGGGTGGTGGACTGGAGGCGGCAACTGAAGTCGGCCCGCTGCGGTTTCACACGCACTGACGTGCCAGCTTCTCAACGTCGCTTGCGCACGTGATGTGACGCAAAGGCTGGTATGCATGACCTGATCGCCTTGAGTCTGCTCGCAGGCGAACTCGGCAAGTTGCTCGGCACAGTTGAAGTAGGCAAATCCGATTCTGTCGAATTCGCCGGAAACGGCCGCCTAAGTTCCAACTGATGTGACGCTTGTTATGGTGCGGCTGGCAGGAATCGAACCTGCGACCTATCCCTTAGGAGGGGATCGCTCTATCCACTGAGCTACAGCCGCGCAGTGACAGCAATGAAGCCGCACACATCAAGTCTATCAACCCTGGAAGTTGCAACTGCGGGAATTAAAGCTGCTGGCATTGCAAAACCGTTGGAAGTGCAACGCACCCCGCTGCAACCTGCATAAACACTGGCTCTCCGGGTAGCACAGCCATAGAACCTGCATCTGAGACTTAGGAGGTCCCCGTTCTATCCATTGAACTACGGCGGCGATGTGCAATTTTCGCATGGCCAATGCACCTCATTGCCAGCGCCACGTCCAGATCAGATCCAGCGAGTTTTCATAACCCGCTTGCGCGCGCAGTGTGAAGCGCTGGGCGATGCGGTAGATCAGCTGCCAGCTGCCGGCGGTGGCGTTGAGGCCGCGCTCGTAGCCGAGGTAGACGCGGCTGGAAATCTGCTTGCCCAGGCTGACCACGGTGTCCTTGACGTCGCCGCCATCGGCCTGGCGTAGCGAGAACTCGTCGAGGCCCAGTGCGCGGCTGACCTTGTCGGTGGTGCTTTCGCCGTCGCCGGCCAGCAGCGCAAATGCAGCGCGTTGCAGCAGCGCAGTTTCGGCACGGCCCAGGCCTTCGGTCGCACGGCCCAGCACCAGCAGCGACAACTTGTCGACTTCCGCCATCTCGGGTTCCGAGAACAGGCGAATGCGCAGGTTCGAGACGCTGCCGCCCACCATCACGCCCACCTTGACGTCGGTGTCCGGTCGTGTTGCCTCGATATCGAGGCGCGGGTTGTCGACCGAGCCGACGAAGATCACGCTGCCGCGCTCGATCTTCAGGTTCTGCCCGTACGCTTTGAAGGTGCCATCGACGGTCGACACCGTGCCGTTCACCGCCAGTCTTCCGCCGGGTGAGGTGACATGCAGATCGCCACGCAGCCCGGTATTCAGGCCGCGGCCCTTGAGCCGCAGCTCCTGCCCCAGGTCGACCCGCAGATCGAGGTCGACGGCACGGCCGGCCTCGGTCGGCTTCGGTGGTGGCGGCTTTTCATCAGGCTTGCGCTGCGCGACATCCACCAGTTTGCCGTCGGCATCGCGTTTGGCTCGGTAGACCGTGACGTCGTCGGAGAGACTGGGTGCATCGCCACGCGTGAAATCGATCAGTCCCTCGTCGACCTTGAACTTGCCGTTGATGGCTATTTTCTTGGCGCCGAGTTCGACCTTGCCCTGGCCGCTGGCGACGATGCGGCGGTCGACCCGTCCGAGCAACTGGAACTTGTCGGCGCTCAGATTCAGCCGGGCCTGCGGCGTCGCGCCGAAGGTGGCAACTCCATCCAGCTTGATCGTGCCGTCACCGGCCCTTGCCGTGAAGGTTTCGATGGTTGCGGTCTCGCCTTTCAAGGTGATGCCGATCTGGCCATCGGTGACATTCACACCCTCGGCGAAATTGCGCACGCTGATGTTGCTGCCGCGCACGCTGCCGGTGTATTCAGGCGCGCCGATGCGCCCGCCGAAGCTGGCGCTGGTGCGCAAGTTGCCGCCCAGCCGCCAGCCGGCTGGCACCCACGCACTCCAGCTGCCGAGGTTTTCGACCTGCAACTCGATCACGCCTTCGATCGGCGTGCCCGCATCCGGCCAGGCATTGGCCGAACCCGTGCGGGCAACGATTGCGCCAGCCGCCACGCCCACCGTCGAACCGGCCAATGCCTGCGTGAAATTCCAGGTGCCGTTGGCGGCATTGAGCGAGAGCCGCAAGTCGGTGAGGCCCATCTTGCGAACGCCGGCTTCGTCGGTCACGCTCAGATCGCCGCCGCGCCGGTCGATGACGATATCGGCCTTCAGGCTCGGTCGGCTTTGCACGCTGAATCGCCCACCGATCTTCAGATCGCCGCCCCAGCCGAAGTCGGGCTGGAAGCGCGCGAGCAAGGGTGCAACTTCCAGCGGTTCGAGTTCGCCCTCGATGTCCAGACGTGCGGCGCTTGCCGCCTGGCCGGATGCGGCTGCCGCTGCCGCCTGCCAATCGATGCGCGTCCAGCGCAACGCTGCAACCGTCGGCCCGGCCTGCAACTCGAGGCGTCCGGGCTGCACCGACAAGCTTGGCGCAGCGCCCGCCCATCGGGCACCGAACGACAGATCCTTGCCGTGCAGCGCCAGCGTGGCCTTCGGGTCGGCACCGCTGCGAAACTGCAATTCGTCGATGCGGCCGCGCCAGCCGCTCGCGCCCGGAAGCGGATTGCTGGCGCTGATGCCGCTGGCATCGGTGAGCCCGCCGCTGACGGCCAACTTGATCCGGGTCGGCGCGGCAGCGTCGGGCTTGATGGCGGCGGTGGCGTCCTTGGTGGAACGCGCTGGCGCACCCGTCAGCGCGTCGGTCCACGCGGGCGGCAAGGCGCGGCTGTCGGCCTCCAGCAGAAGCCGGTGCGAACGTGCCGTGCCGTCGAGCTTGACTTGCACCGTGTCAGCGGTTGCGCCGGCTACGGCCAGTTGGTTCAGGTCGGCCTTCAGGTCGAACGGCGAATCGGGGCTGCTGCCAAGCGTCCAGTTCGCGTCGCCGCGGCCAAGTGCCAGGTTCGGCCAGCGCAGTTCGCGGGTCACAAGTTTTCCTTCGCTGCGCAAGGCAGGCCAGCGGCCGGCCACGTCGGCCTGCAGCTTCAGGCTGCCGCCGATCGCCGGTCCGGCTGTCTTGGCGGCTTTCGACGGGCCGGTCAGTCCGAACAACTCGGCGGCCGGCGCGAAGGCGGCCATCTGCGGCGCGTCGATCGCCAGCTTCAGTTGATCGGCCGCCGGCCGGTCGGCGCGGGTGCGGTAACTGGCGTCGAGCCGGTTGCCGGCGCTGCGCATGGCGAGATCGAGATCGGCTTCGCCCGGGCCAGGTTGTGCGCCGTCAACTTTGATGGTCAGCTTGCCGTCAAGAGGGATGCCGGCCAGCGAACTCGGGTTCAGCGTCAGCTCGGCGTTGCCGCGCAATGCGGCCAGCACCTCGTACAAGGCGGCCATCGATTGCGCGACCGGATCGTTGCCTTTGGCGGCGACCCCACCCGCTGCAATCGGTGCGCCTTTCGATTGGCTGGCCGGATCGAAGCGGATGTCGACAACCGCCTTGGCGTCGATGCGGCTGGAGCGCTGACGCCACGCCGCGTTGCCAGCTGCCGGCAGCCAAGGCCGTGGATCGAAATCGCGCATCACGGCATCGGCCTTGACCTGCCACGGCGCCAGCTCGCTGGCGCGCTGCACCTTGCCATCGACGCTGACGCTGGCCTGGCCCGCGCTGAGCTTTGCGGTCTTGATCGCCAGATCGATGCGCCCCTGGTTGCCGAGTTGCGCCGCGGTATCGAAAGCCAGCTGCAACGGTAAGGCGCGAGTCGCGCTGCCGCGGTTCGGTTGAGTTCGCACTGCCACCGTGGGCTGCTGGCTGCCTTGCTTGCCCGCCGACGCTCGCACGGTGACCGGTCTGTCGATCGACTCGAGCGTGCCGGTCAGTTCCCCCTTGGCGGCAATCGTCATGTCGCCGGCCGCGGTTGCTGAAGCAGCGGGCGCACTCGCCGACGATGCAGGCTGCAGCGGCAATTGGCCGATCAACTGCAGCGGCCCGGACAAGCTCATCACCGGCGCCCGAGCATCTAGCGCGGCCGGCAGCACCTTGTCGAGCACGGTCTTCACGTCGAAGCTGCCCTTGTCGAATCCGCCGCTGCCGCTGATGCGCCCGGCTGGTCGCGCGGTCGAGCCGAGTTCGATCTCGAAGCGCCGCACGCTTGCCACTTGCGGATTGTCGGGGCGGGCCTGCACAACGACGTGCGCGCTGCGCACCGGCAGCTTGCCTTCGCTCCACAGGCCGGCTGCGGCGTTGTCGAGCGACAAATCGACGCCCGCCGGCTGGTCGATGCCTTTGGTCTGGATGCTCGCGCTGCCGCTCAACGAGGTCTGCGGCGCCGCACTGCTGAACATCGACACATCGAGCCCGCTGGTGCTGGCCTTCAGGTCGGCCAGCGGCCACGCTTCGAATGGCTGCAACACCGCGTCGGCCTGCAACAGGCGCTTGCCGGCAGTGCTCGCTTCGGCATGGATCGTCGGTCGGGTCAGCGGGCCGTCGGCCTCGATGCGGGCGGTCCAGTTGTCGAGTGGCGATGCCGTGGCGGGGTCCGATGGTGACGTCGAAGGAAGAGATTGCAAAGTCAGCTTGCTCTGCAATGCCATGTCGCCGCTGGTGCCGATGCGCAGTTGGCCAGCCGCCTGCAGCTTGTCCCATTCGACGTGGGACAGTTCGATGCGGTGCTGAGCGCCGGCCTCGGAGCCGAGCTCGATGCTGGCGCGCAGGTCTCGCACCGGCTTGTCGCCCAGCGCCGCGGTGCTGAATTCGCCGAGGGTCAGCTGGTCGATCTTGAGGGTCAACGGCAGCCGCAGATCGGCCGGCGCAGCCAGCGGCTTGGTCGACGGCGGAGATTTCGGCAACACCAGCGATGCGCGCCGCGACTGCAGGCTGCGCAGATCCACCGCCGCCCAATGACCGTCGAGCCGCGACCGGCTGACCACCAGGCCTTGCCACTGGGGATCCTCGAGGGTCAGCAGGCCGCCGTCACCGAAGCGGTATTCGATTCGCTCGGCTGCGAAATCGCCGAGCAGCGAACCGCGTGGCTTGGTGATCGTCAGCCCGGGCACCTGACCGAGCAGCCAGATGCTGCCCGTCTGTGATTTCAGCGACCACACCAGACCCAGCGGCACTGCGATCAGCAGAAGGACGATCACCACCGCCAGTGAGACCAGCGCGATGCGCCAGCGACTGCGCCGCTTGCTTGCGCCGGCCGACCCGCCGCCTGGTGCCGCCGCCCCTGCCGCCGGTTGATCGCCTGCCGGCCCGGCCATCAGAACGCCACGCCCACGCTCAGGTGCACACGAAATTTGCGCACCGCTTCGCCATAGGCCAGATCGACACGCAGCGGCCCGACCGGGCTGCGCCAGCGCAAGCCGGTGCCGTAACCGAAGACAGGCTTGACGCCGCCCCAGTCGTCAGCTGCATTGCCGGCGTCGGCAAACAAGGCCCACCACAGTGCTGGATAGTCACGGCTGATCGGCCGCGCGATTTCGCCGCTGGCGGTCATCAGAACGCGCCCGCTGCTGACCACGCCGGCCACCAACGGGCCGAGGCTGCGATAGGCATAGCCGCGCACCGAGTCGTCGCCGCCGGCACGAAACAACAAGGTATCGGGAATTCCGACTGCCGAATTGGCGAATACCTGGCCGAGTTCGAGCCGGAAGTTGCCGAACCAGGTCTTGCCGATCGGCTTGAAGCCGGTGACCCGGGCACGCAGCCTGCCGAATGCGCCGTTCTCTGCGCTGTCGGACCATGAATAGCCAAGTGCCGACTCGATGTTGGCAGCCCAGCCGATGGTTGGCAGCAGGTTGTTGTCGAGGTCGCGCCAGATCCAGTTGTAGTTGCCCGACAGCGCGCGGTTCGATTCGTTCAGCGCAGCGCTTTCGGTGCGGGCCTGCTGGACTTCGACGAAGACCAGGCGATCGATGTGTTCGGTCTCGACGGCGCGGCCGACGCGCAGGCGCTGCGAAGTGACCTTGGTGCCTGCGGCGTCTTCGCGTTGCAGCCCGGCGCCGAGGATGTCGCGCCAGCCGCCTTGCAGCGGATGTGACGAAAAATCGCCGGCCCAGGACTGTATGTCGCGCCCCAGTTCGAACTTGTTCTTGGCGACCCAGTAGGTATCGAAGAATTTGCGGCCGAAGACTCGACGGTGGGTGTGCTCCAAGGTCACGCGCTCACCGGTGGCGTCGGCAAAGCCGATGCCGACGGTGGCTTGTTGCAAAGGCGCCTCGCGCACCTTGACCGTGACCGGCACGGCGTCGGCCTGGCTGGTATCGGCCTCGATCGAAACCACCGCGCCCTCGAACAGGCCGCTGCGCTGCAGGCGTTCCTGGGTGTCGAGCATCGATTTTTCGTTGTAGCGATCGCCACGCTGGAAGGTGGTCAGGTTGCGCACCGCCGACGGCTCGTAACGCTCCAGGCCGGTGATCAGCACATCACCAAACGTGAACAGCGGCCCGCTGTCAGCCAGACCGTACAGTCTTGCGCGATTGGTGTCGGCATCGATCCGTGCAGAGGTATTGGCCCAGGTTGCTGCCGGATAACCGTCGGCCCGCAGCACGCCGAGCGCCGTATTCTTCGCACCATCCCAGTCCGACTGGCTGAATGGCTCGCCGACCTCCAGCGGCCACTTGGCGCGAAATCTCGCCGTCTGTTCCAAGGCCTCGCGATCGCGC
>JBDTQC010000117.1:0-8593 GCA_039932405.1 Ideonella sp. | reverse complement strand
GCATCGTCGGCGCCGCCAAGCAGATGCACACGGTGATCGAATCGCTGTGTACCGGCTGCGAACTGTGCCTGCCGGCATGCCCGGTCGACTGCATCCACCTCACCATCTCCACGCCCGGACGCAGTGGCTGGGCGGCCTGGAGCGATCAGCAGGCCGAACAATCGCGCAGGCTGTATACACACCGCGCTGAGCGCCTGCGCATGACCGAAGCGCAAGAGGCGCAGCGGCTGACCGCTCGCAAGCCCGAGCCGACCCGCGCTGAAGCAAACGACGACACGACTATCAGCCAGCAAGCCATCGCCGAGGCGCTCGCCCGCGCCCGATCACGGCAGGTCGGCTGACTGACGAAGCACGGTATGGCGTCGAGGGTCGGCGCTGATCTCCCATTGTCCGATGCACAATCCTCGACGATGAAAGTCGCCGACATCGAGCCATTCTTCGCAGCGCTGAAGGCGGCCAATCCACAACCGGAAACCGAACTCGAATACACCAACGTGTTCGAACTGTTGGCAGCCGTGTTGCTGTCGGCGCAGGCAACCGATGTCGGCGTCAACAAGGCGACTCGCCGTCTGTTTGCGCACGCCAATTCGCCGCGCAAGATTCTGGCGCTCGGACTTCCGGCACTGACTGAAGCCTTGCGGACGATCGGCCTGTACCGTAACAAGGCAAAGAATCTGTACCGCACCTGCGAGATCCTGCTCGAGCAACATGGCGGGCAGGTGCCGCGCAGCCGGGCAGCGTTGGAAGAGCTGCCCGGAGTCGGGCGAAAGACCGCCAACGTCGTTCTGAACGTGGCCTTCGGTGAAGCGACGATGGCGGTCGACACCCATATCTTCAGGGTCAGCAATCGGACTGGCCTGGCACCCGGCAAAAACCCGCTCGAAGTGGAACTGAAGCTGCTGCGACGGGTGCCGGCCGAGTACCTGGTCGATGCCCATCACTGGCTGATCCTGCACGGTCGTTATGTCTGTCAGGCCAGAAAGCCGCTGTGTCGGGTTTGCGCAGTGGCGCAATGGTGCGATTACTGGTCGCAAATTGCACGTGATCAGGCGGCTGCATCGACCGATTCGGCGCCGCGCCAACCTCCATGAATGGTTGACCGAGCAAGCCAGCTACATGGGGTGCTCAAGTAAACGGCGCCGCGGCCGATATCCCTCGATACCGCGAGCGCGAATGGCCAACCCCACACCGGACGGATCTCTCGACGCCGATCTGCAAGATCGCGTCGTCGCCTGGCACAACAGGAGTCTGCTGACTTGCCGCATTGACGCGGCCCAGGTCACCGGGATCGGCGTGGTCGCGCTGCCTTTTGCCGCCAATTTCGACCTCGCCTTGCCCGGCGCGGACAGCGGGCGCCTCGCAAAGCTGCGGGCACGCATCGACCCACTACTTCGCCGCGTATCGGCCCGGCTGCACGGCCGCGCAACAACGCGTCTGAAACCGCTGTTCCAAGAAGATTTCATCGCACCATTGACGCCGGCCATGGTGGCCCGGTTCGCGCGTCGCCATGGAGACATCAAGCGGCCGGCGAACGATGACGTGCCCCTGCGCCGCATTCGTCCTGTCGGTTCGACCGGACCCCACACCAACCGTTATCTGCGTACCGCCGCAATTGAATTCGGAGGAAGACGGCTGCGTGTGCTGATCGGACAAGGCGAGAAGCCGTTCATCGTCGGGCCCCGCCTCTGGAATCGGAAGCGACTGACCGGATTGCTAATGGGATTCGGTCTGTTCGCCATCGCGACAGCAAGTCTCCCGTTCATGCTCGACCTGCTATCGACCGATGCGGCAGAACCGCGGCTCGCGTTGTCAGCCCCCGGCAATGCCACGCCGCCTGCCCCGCAACACGGTGCAGATGCCGCGCCGCCTCGCGCAGTCGTGATTCCCGTGCCAGCGGCTTCAGCGGCCGCTCATTCCGACGACCCTTCAGGCCCTGCGTCTGCCTCGGCGCCGGCCGAGCCGCCCGCGGCTCCGGTGGTCGCTGCAGCCGATCCACCGGCACCCGCAGAACAGCCACACCCCACGGCACCTGCCGTTGAGCCAGCCAGCGCCAGCGCCCGATCAACGGCTATCAGCGTTGCAGAGACTTCAAGCAACCGCGCCTCTGCGAATGCAGCGTCGTTCGCATTGGCGGCCGAGCCGACCCGCAGCCGGGTCAGTTCGATGCTTCGGCTGTCGCTGCTGAATTTTCCGGGCGAGCCACAGAAAGACGGCGTGCACGCCGAGTTGATGCAAGCCGGCGCCGAATGGCGCGTGGTGATCTGGCCGTATCCGAGTCGAGAGGCGGCCGAGAAAGCCCAAAGCTCGCTGAACAGACGCGGCGTCAAGGTCGAGCTGATCACCTTCTGAAGCGCCCCGCTGCTTCGCCGACAATCGGCGCACCGATACCCTCGGCCAGTCGACAACGCGCAAGCTCTGCGCGCCGATATAGCCACGCATTCCATGACGCCGCGACCGCTGCGCGTGTTGTCGGTCATCCCGCCGATGACCCAGCTCAATACGCCCTACCCTTCGACCGCCTACCTGACCGGCTTTTTGCGCTCGCGTGGCTTCGACGCGGTTCAGGAGGATCTGGCGCTGCTGCTGGTGCTGCGGCTGCTGTCTCGCGACGGCCTGGACGAAGTGAAAGCCGTTGTCGACCAACTCGCGCCAGCCAGCCGGAGCGCGCAGGTGGCCACATTCGCCGCCCATTTCGAAGCCTACCGGGCCACGATCGGTCCGGTGATCGCGTTTCTCCAAGGCCGTGACCCGACGCTGGCGCACCGGATCAACACCCGTGAATTTCTGCCGGAGGGACAGCGTTTTGCATCGCTCGATGGGTATGTCGACGACGAGGGGGGCGATCCACTGGCCTGGGCCTTCGGCGCACTGGGCCTGCAGGATCGGGCCCGCCACCTGGCAACGCTGTACCTCAACGATCTGGCCGACGTGCTGCGCGATGGCATCGACCCGCGATTCGAATTCGTTCGCTATGCCGAGTCGCTGGCGCAAAGCCAATCCAGCTTCGATCCGCTGGCCCAGGCACTGGCAGCGGCTCCTAACCTGATCGATCGAGAACTGACGCAACTGACACTGCAGGCGCTGCAACGGCATCAGCCGAACGTCGTGCTGCTGTCGGTTCCATTCCCCGGTGCGGTCTATTCGGCCTTTCGGATCGCGCAGGCGATCAAGGCGGCCGATCCCTCGATCGTCACTGTGCTGGGTGGCGGCTTCGTCAACACCGAACTGCGTGAGCTGAGCGAAGCCCGGGTCTTCGACTTCTTCGATTTCGTCACGCTCGATGCTGGCGAGCGTCCGTTGCTGGCCCTGCTCGAGCACCTGCAAGGCAAACGATCCCGGCAACGGCTTGTCCGCACCTTCGTGCGCGAAACAGCGCGTGGACCAGTCAGCTATGTGAACCTGGTGGAGCCCGACATCGCCTTCGATCAGGTCGGCACGCCCACCTGGGACGGCCTGCCACTGGACCGCTACCTGTCGCTGCTCGACATGTTGAATCCGATGAACCGGCTGTGGAGCGATGGCCGCTGGAACAAGCTTACTGTTGCACACGGCTGCTACTGGAAGAAGTGCAGCTTCTGCGATGTCAGTCTGGATTACATCTCGCGCTATGACGCCGGAACGGCGCAGGTTCTGGCCGACCGCATGCAGGCGATCATCGACGAAACCGGGCAGAGCGGGTTTCATTTCGTCGATGAGGCTGCTCCACCGAAATCATTGAAAGCGCTTGCCGTTGAAATCAAGCAGCGCGCAATGCCGGTGTCGTGGTGGGGCAACATCCGCTTCGAAAAATCATTCACCCCCGAGTTGTGCCAGTTGCTGGCCGACAGTGGCTGCATTGCCATTTCCGGCGGCCTCGAGGTGGCATCCGACCGGTTGCTGCAACTGATGAAAAAAGGCGTTTCTGTCGCGCAGGTGGCACGTGTCACGAAGGCGTTCGCCGATGCCGGAATCTTGGTGCATGCCTACCTGATGTACGGCTTTCCGACCCAGACTGTCCAGGATACGGTCGACTCGCTCGAATATGTCCGCCAGCTGTTCGTCAACGGCTGCATCCACAGCGGTTTCTTCCATCGCTTTGCCTGCACGGTGCATTCACCGGTCGGCCTGAATCCACAGGATTTCGGTGTCACGCTGCAGGCCTTGCCGCCGGTCAGCTTTGCGAAGAACGACATCGCCTTCATCGATCCGACCGGGGTCGACCACGAAGCGCTGGGTCAGGCACTGAAGAAAGCCTTGTACAACTACATGCACGGCATCGGCCTCGAGGACGATGTGCGCAAATGGTTTGCGTTCAAGGTGCCGCGTCCGACGGTTGGGAGGTCGAGCATTGCAAGGGCCCTCGAAACAATGTCCTGACGGTGCAGGAAAACGGCTCGGCAGAAAAGAGCCCGGCAGGTGCCTGCCGCCTACAATCGGAACGCATCCCTTCCTGGTGCCGTTGCCCGACAGAAAAAGCTCAGCCCATGTCAACACTGGAAGACCTTGCCGATCGGGTCGAGCGGTTGCTGCTCCGCCACAGCGAGCTCAAGCGCACCAACGGCCTGCTCGAACAGCAACTGGCCGCGCTCGGACATGAACGCGACAGTCTCAAATTGCGCCTGAACGCAGCGCGCAACCGGGTCGACGCCCTGCTCGATCGCCTGCCGCAGGCATCCCCTCTCGATCAAGGCGGCGAAGTCGACAACGGCATCGCCACTGCCGCACAGGAGCCTGGCAAACCATGAAGCAGATGGAAGTGACGATCATGGGCCAGAGCTATGTGCTCGGCTGCCCCGAAGGGGGCGAAGCGGCGCTGCTAGATGCCGTCGACCAGGTCGACCGCGAGATGAGCGCGATCCGTGACGCCGGCAAGGTCAAGGCGCGCGAACGCATAGCCGTTCTCGCAGCGCTCAATCTCGGCTACCAACTGGCAAACAGGCCGGCTGCCAGAGGTGAACCTGCAATGGCGGAGGATGTCCGTGCAGCGCGGGTCGACGTCGACAAGCTCGTGCAGCGCCTCGACGAGGTGCTCGCAGAAGATGGCCGTCTCTTCTGATTCCTGATCCGCGCGCTGCGCCTTAGAATGATCGTGTCCGTCGCATTTGCATGGGTTTTATATTTCCTTGAACCGATGCTCTCGCGAGCAAGGGCTTGGAATATCGCTCGGCTGGTGTGAGCGTCTCGCGTCAGATGAACCCGAAGCCGAGCTGACCTCGCCCACCTGAACCCTGGGTTCAGGAATGCGGCCCATGGTTTGCGGCGGACACCTATCACATGACCGCTCTGCGCAAACCGCAGGGCTCCCCTGCTGACAAATGCGCCATTGGCTGATGAAGAGCGAGCCTTCCGAGAGCTCGATCAACGACCTAGAGCAAGCCGGAACCTTGCCGTGGGTCGGCGTGCGCAGCTACCAGTCACGCAATTTCATGCGCGACGACATGAAGCCGGGCGATGGCGTGCTGTTCTATCACTCATCGTGCCCCGAGCCCGGCGTAGTCGGTCTAGCCAAGGTTGCCAGCGCAGCCTATCCCGACGCCACCCAGTTCGACCTCGACAGTCCGTATTTCGATGCAAAGTCGAAACCTGACAATCCGCGCTGGCTGCTTGTCGACGTGAGCTTCGTCGCAAAGACCCGATTGCTGTCGCTGGCCGAAATGCGCGCTGCGCCACCGCTGGCCGAGATGCTGGTGCTGCGCCGCGGCAACCGCTTGTCGATTACGCCGCTTCAGCCGTCAGAATGGCGCGCCGTCTTGAACCTTCTGGATACGACTTGGCCTTCGGCCTAGAGTGGCAACTGATTGCCGAGCTGCTTCTGCTGGGTTCCGTCACCGGATTCCTGGCCGGATTGCTGGGCATCGGCGGCGGCATGGTGATGGTGCCGTTCATCACGCTGCTGCTGACGGCCAAGGCCTTCCCGCCCGAGCACATCATCAAGATGGCCGTGGCGACCTCGTTGGCAACCATTTGTTTCACTTCAGTTTCGGCGGTGCGCGCGCAGCATGCCCGCGGTGCCGTTCGTTGGGACATCTTCAAGCTGCTGGCGCCCGGCATCGTGTTGGGGTCGCTGCTCGGTGCGCAAATTGCAAAATGGCTGCCCTCCAGCGCGTTGGCACTTTTTTTCGCGCTGTTCGTCGGTTTCTCCGCCGTTCAGATGGTGCTCGATCTCAAACCGAAAGTCAGCCGCCAGTTGCCAAAACCGCTTGGCATGGTTGCTGCGGGCGGGGTGATCGGTGTCCTGGCGGCGCTGGTCGGCGCTGGTGGCGCATTCATTTCGGTGCCGTTCATGGTGTCCAGCAACGTACCGATCCACTCGGCAGTCGGCACCTCGGCTGCACTGGGCTTTCCAATTGCGATTGCCGGAACCCTGGGCTATGTGATCGCCGGCTGGACGCTCACCGGCATGCCGCCAGGCACGCTCGGTTTTGTCTACCTGCCCGCCTTGTTCGTCGTGTCGATCGCCAGCGTGTGCACGGCGCCGCTCGGCGTGCGAGCAGCTCACCGGATGAACGTGCGGCACCTCAAACGCCTGTTCGCCTGCCTGCTGTTCGGGTTGGCGGGTTATATGTTGTACAAGGCTCTGAGCTGAATCGTCCGGGGTCGGATCGGATCGTCAAACCCGATCGGCGGTTCAGACACGTTCGGCGACCCAGCCTGCGACCGAAGCCAGTGCCTGATCGAGCTTGGCGGGCTCAGTGCCGCCGGCCATTGCCAGGTCGGCTTTGCCGCCGCCTTTGCCACCGACCTGCCGCGCCACAAAACTGACCAGTTCGCCGGCCTTGAGCTTGTCGACGCTGTCAGCCGTGACGCCGGCAGCGAGTTGCACCCGATCGCCATCAACCGCAGCCAACACGATCACTGCGGTCTTGAGCTTGTCCTTCAGCTTGTCGAGCGTCTCGCGCAGGGTTCTTGCATCGGCGCCATCAAGCCGCGCAGCAAGCACCCGCAGGCCGCCGATCTCGACCGCCGCCGCCATCAATTCATCGCCTTTGCTCGAAGCCAGTTTGCCTTTGGTGGCAGTCAGCTCTTTTTCAGCCTGGCGCAACTGCTCTTGCAACTGACCCAGACGTGTCGGCAGCTCGGCTGGCGCGCTCTTCAGGCTTGCAGCCAACTGGTTGACAGTGGCCTCCAGGCCTTGCAGATAGACCAATGCATTGCTGCCCGTGATCGCCTCGATCCGGCGAATGCCTGCCGCCACACCACTCTCGGCGATGACCTTGAACAAGCCGATGTCGCCAGTGCGCCGAACATGCGTACCGCCACACAACTCGCGGCTGCTGCCAATATCGAGCACCCGCACCTGATCGCCATATTTCTCGCCGAACAGCATCATGGCGCCGAGCTTCTGCGCCTCGTCGATCGGCACGACACGCACCTCGGTGGCCGTGTTGGCCAGAATCTCGGCGTTGACCTTGGCCTCGACTTCCCGAATCTGCGCATCGGTCATCGCTGCGTTGTGGACGAAGTCGAAACGGGTGCGCTCGGCGTCGACCAGCGAGCCCTTCTGCTGCACGTGCTCGCCCAGCACCTCGCGCAGCGCCTTGTGCATGAGGTGAGTGGCGCTGTGGTTGCGTTGTGTCTTCGCCCGGCGCTCGACGTCGACCCGCGCAGCGAGCGTGTCACCGACCCGGATCTCGCCTTCGACGACGCGGCCCTCATGGCCGAACACCGCCGCCTGGATCTTCACCGTGTCCTCGACGATCAGCCGCGAGGTGGCGTTGCGCAGCTCCCCGGTGTCGCCGACCTGGCCACCCGATTCCGCATAGAAGGGCGTGTGGTCGAGGACGATCACGGCGTCGTCGCCGGCCCGCGCCGAGCTCGCGGCGCTGCCGTCGACGTAGACCGCGAGAACCCTTGCGTCGTCGTGCGACAGGCCGTCGTAGCCGTGGAAGGCGGTGGCGCCGCCGCTGTACTCGAGGCCTTGCGCCACCTTGAACTTGCCGGCGGCCCGGGCCTGGTCGCGCTGCCGCGCCATCGCCACCTCGAAGCCGGCGGTGTCGACCGCGACGCCGCGCTCGCGGCAGACGTCGGCGGTGAGGTCGAGCGGAAAGCCGTAGGTGTCGTGCAGCTTGAAGGCGACGTCGCCCGGCAGCACGCGCCCCGGGCCGGTCTGCGGCAGCACGGCGATCGCCGATTCGAGGATCTCCATGCCGTTCGCGATGGTCTGGAAGAAGCGTTCTTCTTCCTGCTTCAGCACGTCGGTCGCGCGTTGACGCTCGCGCCGCAATTCGGGATAGCTGTCGCCCATCTCGGCCGCCAGGTCGGCGACCAGCTTGTGGAAGAACGGTTGCCGCGCGCCGAGCTTGTAGCCGTGCCGGATCGCCCGCCGCGTGATCCGGCGCAGCACGTAGCCGCGCCCTTCGTTGCCGGGGATCACGCCGTCGACGACCGTGAAGGTGCAGGCACGGATGTGGTCGGCGATCACCTTGAGCGAAGGGCTGTGCTTGTCGGCGTCGCCGGCACCGGCCGCATCGACCGCCTTTTTCGCCGCCGCGAGCAGAGTCACGAACAGGTCGATCTCGTAGTTCGAGTGCACGTGCTGCAGCACGGCGGTCAGCCGCTCGAGGCCCATGCCGGTGTCGACGCTCGGCTTGGGCAGCTTGTGCATCACGCCCGC
>JBDTQC010000116.1:0-8617 GCA_039932405.1 Ideonella sp. | reverse complement strand
CGCGCCGCATGACTTTTCGAACGATACGCACTCTCGAGCACCGCGGATGCAGATTTCAGAACAAAGGCTGCTCAGAAACGCAATACGAACAGCGTGATGCTCGGGAACAACACCAGGATCACGACCCGGATCAGATCGCTGGCGACGAAGGGCATCACGCCACGATACGTATCGCGAATCGAGATGTCGGGCGCCATCGACTGGATCACGAACAGATTCATTCCCACCGGTGGGGTGATCAGCCCGACCTCGACGACGATCAGCACCAGCACGCCGAACCAGATGGCCGCTTCTTCGGGCGGCAGGCCGAAATCGAGACCGGCAAACATCGGGAAGAAGATCGGGATGGTCAGCAGAATCATCGACAGCGAATCCATCACGCAGCCGAAGATCAGGTAGAAGATCAACACGCCGGTCAAGACCGAATAGGGCCCGAGGCCTTGTTCGCCCACCCACGCTGCCAACTCTTGCGGCAGTTGCGACAAGGCGAGGAAGGTGTTGTAAGACGCCGCCCCGAGGACGATCAGGAACACCATCGCCGTGCCACCCGCGGTGGCCTCGAAGGCCTCGCGCAACCTCGGGCCACTCAGGCCTCCGCGCTGCCAGGCCAGCAATCCGGTGGCAACCGCGCCAACCGCCGCACCTTCGGTCGGCGTGAAGATGCCGCTATAGATGCCGCCGATGACAACGACGAAGATCAGCAGCACCGGCCAGACCGCTGCCAGTGCCTGCCAGCGTTCGGGCCAGGGCATCGGCTCGAGTTTGCCGGCCAGCTTCGGATTGAAGCGCACCGACAGGTTGATCACGGCCATATAGCCCAGCGCCGCCAGAATTCCCGGCACGAATGCAGCAGCGAACATCTTGGCAATGTTCTGTTCAGCCAGGATCGCATAGATCACCAGCACGATCGACGGCGGGATCAGGATGCCCAATGTGCCACCGGCGGCCAGCGCACCACTGGCCAGGCTGCCCGCATAGCCGGCGCGCTTGAGTTCGGGCAAGGCAACCTGGCCCATGGTTGCCGCAGTGGCCATCGACGAACCGCAAATCGAACCGAAGCCGGCACAAGCACCGATGGCCGCCATGCCGACACCACCGCGCAGATGACCCAGAAAAGCCTCCGCGGCCTTGAACAAGGCCTTCGACATGCCTCCCAGCGAAGCAAACTGCCCCATCAACAGGAACAACGGCACCACCGACAGCGAGCCGTTCGAAAAATTGCCATAGGCCATCGTCTTCATCTGGTTCAGCAACGGCGCCGAATCGCCATAGACGAACCAGCTGCCGAGCAGACCGAGCGTCAGCATCGACAAGCCGATCGGCACACGGATGAAGATCAGCACCAGCAGTGCCGGGAACGACCAGGCGGCGACATGAAGCGCGTCCATCAGTGTTCTCCAGCCGACATGTGGAAACCGACCGGCGGCGTGGCCAGACCGATGTCCTCGAGCAGACGCCACAGGTAGACGAGGCAGCCGAATGCGGCCGGCACCATCGATGCCGCGTAGCCCCACCAGACCGGCATCTGCAGAATGAACGTGACCTCGCCATTGCTGCGGTAGTCTTCCATCGATACACCCATGCGCCAGACCAGCAGCAGCCAGATGAGCAACATCAAGCTGTCCGACAGAAAAACGAGCACCCGCTGAATGACCGGCGGATAGGCCTTCCAGAACAGATCGACGACCGCATGGCCGCCTTTCAGATGCGTCCACGGCAGAAAGCAGAATACCGCCAGCGCCGTCCCGGCCTCGACCAGTTCGAAGTCGCCGGGCACCGGTCCGAGGCCGAAACCGCTGAGCGCGCGCCCGGTGATGCTGGCGACGCTCAGCACCGCCATCGCGGTCAGCACGAGGCCGCCGATCCAGGCCAGTGCCTGACTGAGCCGGTAGATCAAGATGTTCATGGGAATGCCCGAGTCGAAAGTGGACGATTATTTCTGATAGCTGACCATCACCCCCCGCCGCCGGGGCGGCGAACCTGAGGCCACGCGGATTCTTCATCGAGCTTTCCCGCACGGCAAGCCAGTCAGCCCACTATCAGCTATTGCGGCTCGGCATGGGCATGCCACCGTCCAACGGCTTCAGCCGCGGGTCTCGAAAACCCCCAATTTGCGATGCAACGGCGTTTCGTCAGCAATGAAAAGAAAGGCCGGGGCGCTTTCCGACCGGTTGTGCAGCGTGACCGCACAGTAGCCCGGTGCGCAACAGGTGTCCGCCTGCGCCAGCGTGAAACGCTCGCCCGCTGTGCGCATCTCGGCCTGGCCTTCGATCAGGTGAAACACCATGGCAGGCGAGCGCACCGGCAGCTGCAACGTCTGACCTGGCCTCAGCATCAGCGCGTAGAAGCCGAGGATATTTTCACAATGCTCGCCAGTCTCCGGATTGGCATAGGTGAGCTGCACCGCTTGCAGCTCCGGTTGGTCGTCGGCCAGCGATTCCAGCGCAGCCCGCGCATCGGCCCATGGGTAGCGCAACATCGGATACGCCTTGCTGGAGCGCTCGAACACTGGCGTGGGCACCAGCCCGCCGCGTGCGTAAGCGCGCTCGCCATGTTGCGGCTTGACAGCCTGCCGGCCACCGTCGACGTGATAACTCGTTTCCATGTAGTAGACCAGCGGCAGGTCCAGCACATCGAGCCAGATCACCGGCTCGTTGCCGTCGTGACCATGCTCATGCCACAGGCCGGTGGGAGTCAGGATCAGGTCGCCGCGCTTCATCAGGCATTTTTCGCCGTCGACAGTCGACCAGGCGCCCTCGCCTTCGACGACCATGCGCACCGCGTTCGGCGTGTGGCGGTGGGATGGCGCCCATTCGCCGGGCAACAGCAATTGCATGCCCAGGTACATGGCCGCGCTGGCCTGCATCTTGTCGAGCCCGTGGCCGGGGTTGGCCAACACCAGCACGCGGCGTTCGGCCTTTTCGATGGGGGTGAGTTCACCGGCCTTCATCAACAGCGGCCGGATCGCCGCATAGGGCCAGTGCGTGGGCCGCGTCTGCAGCTTCGGCACCGCCGGCGGCAGCAAGGCACGCAAGCTGGGCCAGAGCGGCACCAGATTGTTCGTCCGCAGCTGATCGACATAGTCGACAGGCAGGTCTTCGATTCGTCCCAGTTCCGATGTCATCTGTCTCTCACTCCTGATTCGGGCACACCAATCCAGCGTGTGCCGGCTGATTGTACGTATACTGACGATTAGTATATGAATTGGCTTTCTCGAAGAAACCCGCGTTTACCCTTGACCGAAGGCATCGCACACTCAGGGCCGAGTCCGCCAATTGTCAAATCGCCCGGAGCAGACCATGAGTCGCCCATTCGTTGCCTATCCGTTTTCGCCACAACGTCACCCCGCAACCCTGCCCAGTCTGGTCGACGGCGTCGATGCGCAGCATCACCCGGTGGTGGTAATCGGCGGCGGACCGGTCGGTTATGTGACCGCGCTGGGCCTGGCCCAGCATGGCGTACGGGTGGTGTTGCTCGAGGCCGACGATTCAGTCTGCTCCGGCAGCCGGGCAATCTGCATTTCCCGGCGCAGCCTGCAAATCGCGCAGCGTCTGGGTGCGGGTGACGGCTTCATGGCGATCGGTCTGCCCTGGACCGGCGGACGCAGCTTCTATCGCGATACCGAGGTGTTTCGCTTCAGCATGCCGCAGGACATCGACCAGAAGTTGCCGCCGATGGTCAATCTGGCGCAGTACCACATCGAGCAGATTCTGCTTGACCGGGCGTTGCAATCGCCCGAGTTGATCGATATCCGCTGGCAGACGCGGGTCACTGCAATCGAACCGCTGTCCAACGGCGCGCGGCTGGCGGTTTCGACGCCGGATGGCGACTACACGCTCAAGGCCGATTGGGTGGTCGCAGCCGACGGCGGCCGCAGTCTTGTGCGGGATGCACTCGGTCTGAAACTGCAGGGAACAACTTACGAGGGCCGCTACGTGATCGTCGACATCCTGCTCGACTCCGATCGCGCGACCGAACGCCTCGCCTTCTTCGATCCGCCGTGCAACCCCGGGTCGACGGTTCTGGTTCACAAGCAGCCCGACAGGGTCTGGCGGATCGACTACCAATTGCGTGACGACGAAGACGCCGATGAAGCCGTCAGACCCGAGAACGTGATGCCGCGCGTTGAAAGCCTGCTGCAGATGATGGGCGAGCATGGTGCCTGGTCGCCGATCTGGATCACCGTCTACAAGGCCAATGCCTTGAGTCTCGAACGCTACCGACATGGCAGGGTGCTGTTCGCGGGCGACGCCGCGCACCTGGTGCCGATCTTCGGCGTGCGCGGCGCCAATTCAGGCATTGACGATGCCGACAATCTGGCCTGGAAGCTTGCCTTCGTGATCAAGGGTCTGGCGGGCGACGAATTGCTCGACAGCTATTCGGACGAACGCGTGGCCGCAGCGCACGAGAACCTGACGCAGGCGACCAAGAGTACCGAGTTCATGGCGCCGCCCTCGTTTGCATTCGAGTTGATGCGGCGCGCCGTCCTCAGCCTGGCCGTCAAACACCCCGGCCTGTCTTCGCTGATCAATCCGCGCCAGACCTCCGCCATCACGTACACCCAGTCGCCGCTCAACCTGCACGACGACTCCGACGAATTCGATGCCGGTCCCGGGCTGGGCGCGGTATTCGCCGAATCTGCGTTGACCATCGTGGAGAACGGGTCGATGCAACCGGGCCACCTCGGCGACCTGCTCGGTCCACACTTCACCGCGCTGCTGTTCACCGAGAGCGGCCAGATCGATTGGTCCTTTGTCGATCTCGAACGCGCCTGTCGCGCCGATGGCGTGCCCTTGCGCCTGATCGCACTGTCAGCAAAAGTCTCCGACAGCAGCCGCGCGAGACAAAGCGCCTTCGATCACACCGGTCGGCTGTTCCCGCTGTACGGCGCGACGCCCGGCACGATCTACCTGTTGCGCCCCGACGGCCATGTGCTCGCCCGCTGGCGCAAACCGCAGGCGCAGACCTTGCGCAGAGCCATCGACCGCACGCTGCAGCGGCTTGGCGTCCCATCCCTCGAGGAGACCGTTGATGCTCCCCAATGAACTCGACGCTTGTTATACGCAGCTGTGCACGTCGATGACCACGATCGGCGAGGATCGCAGCAAGCTGTTTCTGGCCCGCTTCGCCTTGCTGGCGATCGAGCAGATCGGCGATGCCGCGGCAGTGGCCCGGCTGATCGAGGCAGCAGCCGACGACATTTCCGATGTTTGACACAGCCGCAATCGAACGATCGGCCACACTGCACTAGACTGCCGCACACAATCAACCCGGGAGATGTCGCTTGCAGCTGAAGATGGCCAAGGATTCGCTGTTCGCGATCCTGCTGCGTTCACCGTGGTGGATCAGCTTCGTGATTTCGGCAGCACTCGGTCTGCTGGCTTTGGCACTGCTGCCCGACAAATACAAGGTGGTCGGCTCGCTGTCGGCATCGATACCGTTCGCAGTGGTTGGAGCCATCGCATTGCGACGCCAGTGGTCGCTGCCGAATGCCGCGCAGCGCGAAAGAATCCGGCAGGCGCTGGCGACCATGGCATGGCCTGAATTTTCGGAGCTGCTCGAAGCGGCGTTTCGGCGGCAAGGCTGGTCGATCGAAGCCGGGGCAAGACCACCGGTCGATTTCGTGCTGGCGCGCAACGGGCGCCACATGCTGGTCAATGCCAAGCGCTGGAAATCGGCGCGCACCGGACACGACTCGCTGCGCGTGCTGCAGCTGGCGCGCGAAGCGGCTGATGCAGCCGATGCGCTTTACATCAGTCTGGGCGAATTGACCGACAACGCGCGTTCTTTCGCAAACGAAAAACGCATCGCCATCTGGCAATTGGACGAACTGGCTCGAAACATACAGCTGACCTCGACAAAATGATCGACTGAGGACGCCCCTGCCACCAGTGCTGGCGCACTCGGAAGGTTCGCCGCGAAGTTCAGACGCCTTCAGGCTTGCCCATGTCGTTGCGAAAAAAGCTGTTGAGTTCGGCGCCAGAAGCGGCGTTTCCGAGGCCATCGAAACACCCCTGTTCGGCGAGTTGCCGCGCGGAGGCCATGAAGCCGGCCCACGCGGTCCGTGCCAAAGCGCCACCGACGCTGACCCGCCGCACCCCGAGCGCGGCGACGTCCGCGAGTTTGAACGGGCTGGCGCCGCCAATCAGCAGATTCAACGGCTTCGGAGCCACCGCCTGCACCAGCGCGACGATCTGCTCTGCGCTGCGAATGCCTGGTGCGTACAGGCAATCGGCGCCGGCCGACGCATAGGCTTGCAATCGCGCAATCGTTTCGTCGAGGCTGGGATGTCCGAACAGGAAACACTCGGCGCGCCCAACCAGCAAGGTATCGCCGCCCGCCTGGTCGATTGCTCGGCGCGCTGCGCGAATCCGCCCGACCGCGGTATCGATCGAGAACAAGGGCGCAGCCGCAAGCCCGGTCGAATCCTCGATCGACAAGCCGGCCACGCCCGTTTCGATGGCCATCCGAACGCTTTCTGCAAGCTCGTCGGCGGTTTGTCCAAAGCCGTTTTCGAAATCGGCATTGACCGGCAGATCGGTCGCAGCGACCAACTCACTCAGATGCTCGAGCACCGCATCGCGCGACATTGAACCATCGAAGCCGCCGCGCGACCAGGCCAGGCCCGAACTGGTGGAGGCCAGCGCCTTGAAGCCCAGCCCTTGCAAAAAGCGCGCGCTGCCGATATCCCAGGGATTCGGGATCACGAAGCAGCCCGCTTGGTGCAGGGTATGAAAGCTGCGTCGCTTGTCGGCAACGCTGGGGCGGATGTCAGACATGGCTCACTCCTGGAAGATCGTGGTCAGGCAGCATTCTGCACGCCGACTTCAATCGCCCGGCGTGATCCGGTCGCGCCGCGCCAGCGTCGGAAACAGGCGGATCCAGCTCAAGGCGACCAGCATCGTTCCCAACCCGCCAGCCACCACCGAGACAACCGGGCCGAACAGCGCTGCCGTGGCGCCAGACTCGAATTCCCCAAGCTGATTGCTGGCGCCGATGAAGATCGAATTGACTGCGCTGACCCGGCCGCGCATCGCATCCGGCGTTTCCAGCTGCACCAGCGTCTGCCGGATCACGACATTGACCATGTCGGCGCCGCCCGACACCACCAACACCAGCATCGACAAGACAAAGCTGCGCGACAGACCGAATATCAGCATGCACAGACCGAAGGTGCCGATGGCGCCCAGCAGCGTCGGCCCGATGCGCCGCTCGATCGGCCACCGAGTCAGCGCAACCGAGACCACCAGGGCACCGACTGCCGGCGCGCTGCGCAACAGACCAAGGCCCCAGGGCCCGGTATGCAGAATGTCCTTGGCGTAGATCGGCAGCAGCGCCACCGCACCGCCCAGCAATACGGCAAACAGATCCAGTGAGACGGCGCCCAGCACCACCTTGCGGCGCCAGATGAAATGGATGCCTGCAAACAGCGTGTTCATGGTCACCGGCTCGCGCGGCCCTGGTGCATGCACATAGCCCAATCGAGATACCAGCACCGCACCGACGATGAAGCACAGCACGCAAATCGCGTAGACCACCTGCACACCGGCGACGAACAACAGGCCGGCCAGCGCCGGCCCACCGATGATCGACGCCTGCAGGCCGACCGAACTGAAAGCCATCGCGCGTGGCAGCAACAACGACGGCACCAGATTGACGGTTAGCGATTGTTGGGCCGGCATCTGGAAGGCCCGCACCGACCCGAGCACAACCGACATTGCCAGCAACAAGCCTCGCAACCCACCCGACGTCTGGCTTACAGCGGAAGCTGTCGTTGAGGCATGCATCCAAGCCGCAACGAACAACACCAAGCCGACCATGCCCTGGACCACCATGCAGGTGGCGACGATGCGACCTCGGTGATGGCGGTCGACAACGTGCCCTGCAACGAGCGCAAGCAGCAGGGCCGGGACGAACTGGAACAGTCCGACAAGGCCCAGGTCCCAGGCGCTGTTGGTGAGTTCGTACATGTGCCAGGCGATCGACACCATCAGCATCTGCATCGCAACCGTACCGAACAGCCGCGCAAACCACATGCGCACGAAGGGCCGAATTTGCAGCAGGTCGCTGAAACGGCTCGGCGGCGGCACTTGGCGAGCAGGCGAAGGAGGTCGCACCGGGTTGGCGTCGTGCGACCGACTCAGGAATCGATCGGTTGCAGCAGATCCGCCGCTTGGGTCGAAGAGGAGTCGTTGTAGCGCGGCTTCATCATAAAGATTGTGACAGGCAGAGTGGCGCCGCGATCGGCGCATCGACGGCTGTATGTAGCTCCATCTCGACGCTCGATCCGCGCGTCGCACGGTGGCTGAACATGCCGAGCGACCTTCCTTTCGAGGGGTTGCCGGGCGATCGACAGATCTGTACCCACACGCCCAAAGCGTGGCGTTCATGTTTTTTGTCTAGTTGCGAATCATTCGTGTTAGCATTTGATTCATCGACACCAAAGCTCTTCTGAACGCACGCGCTCTTCCATGACATCGCCTCGAATCGAGCTCGCCAATCCATTCACGGGGTTCATTCCCCAGCCTGCGCAGGCGCGCGCCTGGTCGCCCAACGCCGGGGTTCGGTGCCACGGTGTGCTTGCTTCTGTGGCCGCCTTTCACGCCATCCTGTTGTG
>JBDTQC010000115.1:0-8650 GCA_039932405.1 Ideonella sp. | reverse complement strand
GCTGGTGCCACGCAAGGCCAGCGAATGAGTCGCTGTCACCGTGGCGTTGTAGAGATAGACGCCATAGGAATCTGCCAGATTGACCCCGGGATGTGAACCGCTCAGCGAGATGTCGCGTCCGCTCAAGGTTGCGTAGCTCAGCGAGATGCCCGAGCGGCCCGATGACAAGCCGGACACATCCTTGCTGTCGCCGATCAGGGTGATGTTGCCTGCACCCGCATTCAGGCTGGCGTAGATGTAGGCGCCGATGCCCGCCTGGTAGCCCTCGCTTGCCCTGCCGACACCGCTTGCGAAGATGTTCCCGCCAGCGGTCGTGATCGGACCCGCGATGGAGACCGATCCCTCGCCAGCGCCGGCCGCGTTCAGGTTGACCGACAGTGCGGCCCCGGTGCTGGTGATGCTGCTGTCGTAGGAGATGTCGATATTGCGCGCAGCCTGCAGCGTGAGGCTGACCGGCGCGCTGGGAGCCGCCGAGATGATGGCGCGTTGAAGTGTGATGTCACCCGATTCGGTGCCGGTGCTGCCGGTCGAGATCAGGACGCTGTTGCCATTGTTCAACGCGGTGTTGATCGAGGCGGTCCGAATCTGCGATGGGCTGCCAGTTGCCGTGAATGTGACCGGATTGGGTGCCGACACATTGACTAAGTTGTCGCCAGTGAACGAGTCGGAAATGGTGATGTCCCACGGATCGAGCAGCCAGGTGCCCGCCAGCCCGGCAGCTGCGGAGGCGTCGAGCCGCGCCGGCCGGATATCGATCCAGCCGCCGGATGTCTCGATGAAGCCGCCGTCGCCACCAGCCGCGCCACCACGCGCACTGAAGCTGCCGTAAGCGCGTGTTGCCTCATCGCTCCACAGGATGATGCGGCCACCGTTTCCCTGACCCTGCGCATCCGCAGTGATCGACGCGTCTTCCCCGACAAATACCGCGCGTGAATTGGTAACCGATGCATCCTGACCGCGCTCGCCGCCGCCCACCAGCACCTCGCCGCCCGAGCGACCCGAAACATCGAGGCGGGCTGCGCCGACCACGCCGACCTGGCTACCAAGGACCTTGATCTGTCCACCCGCGCCGGCCGTGCCAGTCGCCAGCACGTCGCCTTCCAGCATGGCGGTTCCGTTGCCGGCGTCGAGCGTCACCTTGCCGCCGATCGCCCCGGAGGCGCTGGTCACGCTGCCGGCGCGCAGGTCGAGCTTGTTGGATGCCTGCAGCACGACCTCACCGGCCGCATTGGTGCCGAAGCCGTCGGCGCGCACGATCCCCTGCTGGTTGACCATCGCCGCGTGGACATCGATCCGGCCCCCCGGCGCGGCCAGCGTGCCGAGGTTCATCGCCTCGCCGTCGGGCGCCGTGACACGCAGGCGCAGATTCGGGGTACCGGTGTCGATCAGCTCGATGCTGCGGCCTGCGGCCAGCATCACCTGGCCGTCGGGGGCGTTGATCAGCCCTTCATTGCGCACGTTGCCGCCGAGCAGCGCAATGCGGCCGCCCATGCTGCTGCGCAATTCGCCCTGGTTGACCACGCCAGCGGCCGGATCACTGTCGGCGGCCGTGAAGTTGTAGCGACCGCTCAGCCAATCGAGATCGTTGAGACGCAAGGTGGAGGTGACCAGACCGCCGACATCCACCCTGGCGCCCTGACCGAACAAGACGCCGTTCGGATTGAGCAACCAGACCTGGCCGTTGCTGCCGAGGCTGCCCAGAATCGCCGACGGATCATTGCCCACCACCCGATTCAGGACCTTGCTGGCGCTGTTCGGCTGGGCGAAATAGACCCCGTTGTTGCTGCCGATTGAAAAACTCTGCCAGTTCAGGATGCTGTTGGCCGAGTTGGTGACGGTCATCTGTTGGCCGTTGACAACTGCGCTGGCCTGACCTGCGACGACATTGAGTCCGCTTGGCAACGCCGCCGCCTGAGCCCGCGCCGGCGAAACGGCAATGCCCGGCAACGACAGCATCGAGGCGGCCGCCAGTGCCAGGGCCAACGGCCGCAACGCGAAGTGTCGCTGCCGCTCGCCGGTCGAAGCAACCATGCGAGACTGAAAACGGGTTTGACTGCTGCGGTGGGTGTTCATGACATCCTCATTGACTGCTGCGTCGGCGCGATGCCGGACGACTCAAAAACTGTAGCTCACCGAGAAGTGGGCGCGTGTGTCGTGACGTGACGTCCGGTTTCCGGCCGCCAATGCATAGGCGATGTCCAGGCGCGCCTGGAACGGCCCGGATCCATACCGAAGGCCGACGCCGGCTGAACCGATCCGACATTCCGAATCGCCGAGCCTGCATTCCAGCCGTTGCAGGTTGTCGACATGGTTCTTGACCCAGCCTGCGTCGACGAAGGCGAGCAGCCGCATCGAGCCGTTGCTTCCAAGTGTCTTGGCCAGTTCGGGACTCCACAATTCGATCGCGCCCGATGCGCCGCTGTCACCGGTCAATTCGCGCTCTTCGTAGCCGCGCACCGACGACGCGCCGCCGATACCAAACTGCTCGCCAGGAACCAGCCGGTCGTCGGTTGCCTGTCCAATCAGGCGCATCTGCAGCTGCCATTGTTCGGGCAACGCGAGCGCCCCAAACACGCCGAAACGCAGCGCGGTATAGCGCGGGTCTGCGCCGGGACGAACCTTCTGGAATTGCGCAGCGTCGCCGTAGCGGCCTCCCAGGTGAAGGTTGTGCAGCAGCCCCACTGATGCGCCGAAGCGGTTCTCGCCGCCTTTTTGAACCACATATTCGATTGCCAGCGGTTGTACCGAGACACTCTCACCGGCATTGCCGCAAGCTCCGGCAGGCAGGCCGACGATGTTGCAGTTGTTGATGTAGTCGCGGTTGTCGAGCCCGACGACCACGCGTTGATCGATCTCGCCGAAACGGGGCAGGTATTTGGTCAGGCGCAGGCCGGCGATCTGGCCCTTTCCGGAAAACTGCAATGGGCCGGCAGCGGTTGCATTCGTGCCACCATCGACATCCGAATAGGCGGCGTAGGCATCGATTGCCATGCCTTGCGCATACAGCGGAATGCGGTAGTTGGCGCTGGCCACAGCAACCGACTTGAGCTTTTCGGGAGCAATTTGCACTTGCAGCGCCAGCACGTGGTCACGATCGAACAAGTTGGCGTTCTGATAGCCGAAATTGGCCCGCAGACGGCCGGTACTGGAATTCCCGGTGTTGTCCAGGCCGATGCTGAAGCGGCTGGCTTTCTGCTCGACGACCTGGATTCGGGCCTCGACCTCACCCGCCTTGTCGCCGGGCTGCAGCAGCACGTCGATGTGTTTGGCCGGATTTTCGTTGGCCAGCTGGATCTGCGAATCGATCTCGCGCACCAGAGGCGTTCTGCCCTCGATCAGTGACGGCAGGCTGGCGCGAATGTTGGCTTCGTTGAACTGTTGTTCGCCCTCCACCGCGACGCTTGCGACCTTGCCTTCGACAACGGTGATCGTCACCTCGTTGCCGCTGGGCGCCTGTTCGGGAATGAATGCGACGACTGCGCCGTAGCCTGCGTCGCGATACAGCGACTGCAAGGCGGCAGCGGCCCGCTTCAGGTCGTCGATGCTGCGCTCACCCTTGTAGCCCTCGAGTACTGCGTCGATCTGCGATTGGGGCAACAAGCTGTTTCCGGTGACCTTGAATGCCTGGACCTGGATTCTTGGTGCCTGTACGGTTTGAGCAAAAGCCGGCGCGCTGACGCTGAGCAACAAAACCGACAAGTGGTTACAGATGATTCGGGCAAACGGTGGGCGCATAAGGCTCCTGAGCGGTTGGCTGGGTCGGCATGCCGGTGTTTTTGCACCTGCTGCCAGCTTGTCGACCATAGCCGGGTTGTCTGGGCACTTCAAGCCCCTCGCGGATCTGGACGCAGCGATTGCGCAACGCGCTTCACGATCAACGGCGCTTTGAAAGCGTCGCAACCGTTCAGTCCGCGATGCTCAGTTTCAGCGGTCCGTTGCGACCCCAGGCGGCCTGTTCCTGCTGCAGCAGGAACAGGGTGCGCGGGTGACTGTCCACCCAGCCCGGCACAAAACCGAGCACCGCCCGATCGCCCAGACCTCGAAGGTTGATCGCATGCGGGTCGATTTCACCGCGGGCGTGGCATTTGATGATCGCCAGGCGAAGACAAAGTGTCTGCCAGGCAAAATCCGGGCTGGTCAGCCGCGGTTCGATTTTTCGCAAACCGCCGCGCTGACCGAGCAACAGGTCGGCCAGGCGGCGCTGCTGAGACTGCGAAAACCCAGCCGCGTCGACATGGGCGAGCAGATAGGCGCTGTGACGATGGTGGTCATGGTGCGAGACCATCATTCCCATCTCGTGCAGCGCGCACGCCCACAACAGATCCCGGCGCGGGTCCTGCAGCGGATCAGCGGGTTCGATCGAATCCCGGATGTCATCGTAGAGCGCCGCTGCGACCGACGCGACGCGATTGGCGTGCGTCACATCGACATGGAATCGCCGCTGAAGCTCAGCGACTGACTCATCGCGTATGTCGTGTCCCGGTTCCCCCGAAAACTGCCCGCCAGCGGCGTCCAGCCGCGCGGCCAGATCGAAGATCACGCCTTGGCGCAATGCGCCGCGCGCGGGCTGCAGCGTCTCGATCCCGAAGTGGGTCGACAGCGTGTAGAGGATCGACAATCCGCCGGCGATGACGGCGCGACGGTCTTCTTTCAACCCGGGCAGACTCAGCCGGTCGACGCGTCCGGCGCGCAGACACTGCTCGATCAGCCAGCGCAGACCATCAGGCGTGATGCTGCCATCGGTGATGCCACTGGCACTCAACAGCTGCGATACCGCGCCAACCGTGCCAGAGGATCCCAGTGCTTCGCGCCAGTGTCGCGAGGCAAACGGCTGGAGCGCCTCTTCGAGTTCGGCGCCAGCGGCAACCTGGGCGGCGCGGAACGCCTGTTCGGTGAATCGCCCGTCGGCAAAATAGGCCATCGACAGGCTCACGCTGCCGACCTGGAATGATTCGGCCCGGATCGGTTGGCGACCGCGGCCGAGAATGATTTCGGTTGATCGTCCGCCGATATCGATGACCAGCCGCGGCAGTTCGGATGCCTGCAACATCGCCACGCCGGCATAGATCAGCCGGGCTTCTTCACGCCCCGATATCACCTCCACCGGATGTCCGAGAACGGTTTCGGCCTGCCTCAGAAAGGCGTCGCGGTTGCGCGCTTCACGCAAGGTCTGCGTGGCAACGGCCCGGATCTGCTGCGACTGGAAACCCTCGAGCCGTTGTGCGAAGCGCTGCAGGCAGGCAAGGCCGCGTGCGCCGGCGTCTTGAGTCAGCAGCCCTTCGCTGTCCAGACCGGCACCCAGGCGCACCGTTTCCTTCAGGTAGTCGATGCGTCGGTAGCGGCCATCCTTCAACTGGGCGATTTCGAGTCGAAAGCTGTTCGAACCGATGTCGATTGCCGCCAGTTGGTCAGGCCACGACGATGTGACGGGAGACGGCTTCGTGGCAGGCTCTTTCATCCTCGGATTGTCAATGCAAATGTCGAAGCTTCCACCTGCCACGACTGAAGGGGTCAGCCCGCCACAAGACCCTGTTTACGGTGCGCGTTTTGCCAGCGTGCTATCTCGGCAACTCCATGAGAATCCGCGTTGGCTTTTTTTATGAAGGGATTCCACGATGCTGCGCAATGATCTCGACAGTCTGGTGCCGCGCCAGTCATTCACGCGTCGCCGCTTTGTGCAGACGACGGTGGGCAGCGGTTTTGCGGCGGCGGTACTGCCGGTCAGCGCCCAGACCATCAATACGTCCAGCGATGGTCTGGTCTCCGGCGAAGTGATGATCCAGGTGGGCGATTTCAAGATGCCGGCGTACCGCGCAGCGCCGGCCGGCAAGACCGGGTTGCCGGTGGTGCTGGTGATTTCAGAGATCTTCGGCGTGCACGAGCACATCGCCGATGTGGCCCGGCGCTTTGCCCATCAGGGTTATCTGGCGATCGCCCCCGAGTTGTTCGTCCGCCAGGGCGATGCGCAGGCCTATGGCGAGGTTGGCAAGCTGATTGCCGAGGTGATCAGCAAGGTTCCCGATGCACAGGTGATGACCGACCTGGACGCAACCGTCGCCTGGGCGAAGGATCACGATGGGGATGTCAAGCGCCTGGGCATCACCGGCTTCTGCTGGGGCGGGCGCATCACCTGGCTGTTCGACGCGCACAACCCGATGGTCAAGGCCGGCGTGGCCTGGTATGGGCGGCTGGCCGGCGAAACCAACCCCTTGAATCCGAGTCAGCCTCTCGAGCTGGCTGGCCGGCTTAACGGCCCTGTGCTTGGCCTGTATGGCGGCGCCGATTCCGGCATTCCGCTGACTACGGTCGAGGCCATGAAAAAAGCACTGGCCACTGGCAGCGCGGCGGCGCAGAAATCGCAATTTGTGGTCTACCCAGATGCGCCGCATGCCTTCAACGCTGACTATCGGCCGAGTTATCGCAAAGAAGCCGCGGAAGACGGCTGGAAGCGGTGCCTGGAATGGTTCAAGGCTCACGGGGTGGCCTGATCGCCAGCTTGCCGCCGTGCGATCACAGTCTGGAAGGCGCGAGCTCAGCAGGGCCGGATCTTGAATTCGACGCGTCGATCGAGCGCGTCGGCGGTATTGTCAGTTCCGGTGCCGACGATATTTTCGTGAAAACCCCGGCCCACCGGGTTGGTTCGGCTCGCCAGCGATGGCGCCTCGTTGGTCAGCAACTGGCGCACATGGGCTGCTCTGCGCAGCGACAGTGCATCGTTGAGTTCCTCCGAGCCCGAATTGCTGGTGTGGCCCACCACATCCATGCAAACCTTGGCCGTGACGGCTTCACGAGCGATCTGGCGCAGCCACATCGAATAGGCGCCGCTGATGCGCGCGTCTGACCAGAATTCGGTGCTGTTCGGGTTGAACAGGAATTTGACGCCCAGCTGGTTGTAGGCAATGCCCAGCGAAACCACCTTGCCGAACGCCTGTTCGGCCTCGGCGGCTTGGCCGAGTTTCCAGCTGCTCAGGTAGATGCCGTTCAATACCCGCAATTGTTCGCCGGCGGGCGTGGCCAACGCGCTGCGGTACTGACCCAGCGCATCCTGGTAGCGCTCGGCGTTGTAGGCCTCCGTCGCATCGTTGATCAGGGTGGCGGTCGAAATGCGCTCGAGGTAGGTCGGATCGGCGCGCTGGCCGGGCGGCGTCGCGGTGCTGCGGACATAGCCTTCAATCACCTTGTCCTTCACCAGAATCGGACTGTCGAGGTAATAGCGCAGCGGTGTGCTGTCGATGCCGTCGTCGCGCGCCCGCGCCGATGCCTGGGCGACGATCAATCCGGTCTTCAATTCGGTCAATGTCAGATTCAGCAAAAAGATCGACCGCTTCTGGCCTGCGGCTTGACGCGACATCGTGCCGGTCAGCAGATATTGCGCCTGACCCAGATTGGCCGCCTTGAACGCCAGCAACTCGAACTGTTGGTATTGGGTACCGATGCGCTCCGCCACCCGGCGCTCGAAGGCCTGGGTGGCCGCGGTCTGTTGCCCGGAGCCTGCATCGAGCATCGGATCGAGAACCAGCCCGCGCCGAGCCAGTCGGGATTCGACGGCAGTCAGAAAATCCGGCCCCTTGCGTGTTTGTGCAATCAGCGCGTCGGTGGCCTGATCGACCGCCTCGGTGAACGGCAATTCCTGAATGATGGCGGCCGCCTGCGGCGGCGCTGGCGCGGCGCATGCCGACAACAGCAGGCCAAGACTTGCGGCCAGCAACAGTGGCAGCAAGCTCGACAGAGAGTGGCGTGGCGTTGAGACCGGGCGGGTCATTGGCATTCCCTTCGCAGAAATCGACTTTCTTCGTTGCTCAGCGGCTCGAGGGACGCCTTCAAAAGGATATCACTGCACCTTTCCGGACGAACCGGCCTGGCGACGGGCGCCACGGTTGCCGGCGCATTGGCTGTCGATTCCACCGGCTGTCGTCGCTGTGCCGGCGGTTTGACGATCGATTGCGCGGGGCGCGTCGGCGCAGCTGTCGGACGGTGGGGCTCGGCAGTGGGCGTCGGATCAGCGGGTGCGACTGCCGGATTCTTCTGCCGCAGTGGGAGAGGTGCTTCCGCAGGCAGGCTGGGTGGCTGCGGTTTCTGGTCCGGCTGCGGTGGTGGCGCTGGTGTGCCGGTTGGTCGGGATTCAGTGGGTGTCGACTGCTTTGGCGCCGTGGACCACCAGGCGGCCAGGCCCACGACGATCACGGCAATCGTGGCCATCACCCAAAGTGGCAGCCGCTTTTTTGGCGCCAGCGATGGTGTGGGTGATTTCGCGGCGGTCAAGGCGGGTCTGCTTGCTGTCGATCCAGGGAGCGATTCGGCAGGGCCGCTCGAGGTAGCCTGCAGCAGCGACGAACTGATTGCGAAGGTCGAGGTATCGAAGCGGCTGTGCGGACCGATGCTGCCGACCTCGGGCAGGCCTGTCTGAATCGGCATGGCCAGCCCGACCGCCTGCGCCAGCGCCTGCCAGAATTCGCCGGCAGTCTGGAAACGGTCCGCGGCCTTCTTTTGCAGCGCTCGCGCAACCACGGCATCGACGCTGGCCGGAACATCCGGATTGATCGACGAGGGTTTGGGCGCAGGTTCGTTCAACACCTTCAATGCCATCGACAACATCGTGCCGCTGAACGGCCGCTGCCCGGTCAGCAACTGGAACAAGACGACGCCCGCG
>JBDTQC010000114.1:0-8678 GCA_039932405.1 Ideonella sp. | reverse complement strand
GCGCCTCCGGGCGATCCATCGCGCGCGCCTGCACGGCGTTGCCCGGATCACCGAGCAGCTTGTCGACGGTGTTCTTGACCGATGTCGTGACCTTGTCGAGGGCTTTCGAGGCAGAGGCCTCGGCCGAGCGGTTTTCGGTGGTCGCCAGCTTGGTTTCGCGGGCGATCGCCTGCAGCAAGGTTTTCAGCGGCGAATCGGGCGCCGACAACAAGGTAATCGATTGAATGCTGGCCTGCAGATCGGCGGGCGGGATCAACGTCAGGTCGCGCAACAACTCATCCCAGACCTTGATGTACTGGGCAAGGTACAAGCGCTGGACTTCGGCCAGCGCGACCACCGCCCGATTCGCGCCCTGGTTGGCATATTTAGGACCCAGCACCCAGGCCTCCTCGTCGGCCAGCTGCTTGACCATCGCCGGCGCCTGTGCCCGGAAGGTCTTGTCATACCCCGCGATCGTGTACATCGCCGGAATCGGCTTGGTGAGCGGCGCACCACTGCGACGCGCCAGTACCAGCGGCCCGGATGGTCCGGCAGCCTGGTGGACCTGGAAATCGGGAACGGTGTTGCCGGGACCGAATAGTTGCAATCTGGCAAACGCCCGCTCGGCCAACGACGCGCTCGCCAACTGAGCGCGCACCCCTTCAACCAGCGCCTTGTCCATTGGCAGCGCCATTTCCAGCGGCTTTTGCTCGAGCGCCGTTCGCAGGTGGCTGCGCAGCGCGGCACGATCCGTTTCCTGCACCTCGCGCGGGAAATTGCGCTCCCAATCGCTGTTGACCATCGCCTCGACGTCGTCGACCGACAGGTGCTTGGGGTCGAACAGCATCACGTAGGTCTTCAAGATTTCGTAGCGGGCTTCCGGCGAGGTCGACTCGCGCAGCAGGCCTTCCAGGCGCAGCGCCACGCGGGGAAGAAAGGCATCGCGCAACAGATCCAGATAAGACTGGCGTGACGGCACACCGAGCTTGTCGCCTTGGTAGAGCCCCAGGCCCATCGTCAGCGGCACACTGTCATCGCGATGCGCATAGCCGGTCGGCATGTCACGCAGCGCATTCAGCGCGCCCAGCGGCACAAGCACGTCGCCCTGCAGCGGTTTCGGCAAGGCAGTGACCTGCTTGTTCAAATCGGCCGCGCTTTGGCTGACCTCTGCGATGAGGGCCTTGTTGCGCACGAAACTGACGGTCCAACCGGCAACCAGCAGCGCCGCCAGCAGCCCAAGGGTTGCATAGCCGGCAAACATCAGGCGGCTGCGTCGCCGTTCGATTGCTGCACTGCGCCCGCCCAGGTCGGATTCGGCGAAAACGACCTCGCGCATCAACCGCGTCAGGAAATAGCTGCGGCCCGAGGCAGCCGCAGGCGGCAGAACCTGCCGCTCGAGACCATAGGCGCGCGAGATGTTGCCGAGCACCCGATCGAACGGGCTGCCCTCTTGCGTGCCGCTGGTGAAATAGACACCACGCAGCATCGCCTCCTCAGCAAAGGCCGACGATTGGAAGACTTCGTCGAGGAATCCCTTGACCAGTCCTTTCAGCCCGGCAAACTGCTGAGGAAATGTATAGATCGTCGCGCGCTTCTGCGGATCGCGCTCTTCTTCCATGCGAGGAAACAAGCGCTCGTTGAGTCGGTTCACCAGCAGATCGAATTCCGGGTCGAACTGAGCGACCGCCGCCTGACCCGCGCCCTGTGCCTGGTAGGGGAAGGTCATGCCCCAAGCCTGAGCACGCGCTTCACGTCCGAGGTCGTTGTAATACTCGGCGAATCCAGCCAGCAGGTCGGCCTTGGTTACGACCAGATAAAGCGGAAAGCGCACGCCCAGTGTGCTGTACAGCTCCTGGATGCGGGCTCGGACCGATCTGGCGTATTCAGCCCGCTCTTGCGGCGACTGGGTGAACAGGTCGGAAACGCTCAGCGTGATGATCGCGCCATTCAACGGCAGTTGCGGGCGGAATTTCTTCAGCAGCGAGAGGAATCCGAGCCAGGCCGTCGAATCGACCTCGCGGTTGCTTGTTTGCGTGGTGTAGCGCCCGGCGGTGTCGAGCAGAACAGCCTCGTCGGTGAACCACCAGTCGCAGTTGCGGGTGCCGCCGACACCTTTCACGGCGTCTTTTCCGAGGGTCTCGGCCAGCGGGAACTTCAATCCCGAGTTGATCAGCGCCGTGGTCTTTCCGGAACCCGGCGCACCGATGAACATGTACCAGGGCAACTGGTACAGGTAGTTGCGCCCGCCACCTGATTTATCGTCGAAGCGTGCCTTGCGCAACACGACCATCGCCTGGTCGAACCGCTGCTTCAGCTCGGCCACCTCGCGCTGCGACAACGCGGCGGTATCCGCCTCGGCGCCGCTGATCGCATTCAGCATGCGCTTGTTGGCACGCCAGGCCCTGAAATATTTGATTCCCTCCCAGGCCGCAATGAAAAGGATGATGAACAGGATCAGGCCGATCCTGGCGAATGCAGACGCCAACGGACGGAATTCGTAGAACGCGATCGCATCGCCGGCAAACCAGATCAGCAGCGACAGGATCAACAGCCCGATCGCCGACAGCACCCAGCGATTGGTAAAGAAGCGCTTCAACTTAGCCCACATCGACGACGTCCTGAATCAGGGTTGCGCAGGTTTGCGCAAGAAAATCTCGACCCGCCGGTTGCGTGAGCGACCTTCAGGAGTGGTATTGGGAACCAGCGGCTTGGAGTCGGCAACGCCCTCGACCTTTATCCGCGTTGGATCCTTGACGGTCAACAACAGGCGGTCCGCAATGCCCTTGGCACGGCCGACCGACAGCTCGAAGTTCGACGGATAACGCAAGCTGCCACCGGTCGCATTGTCGGTATGACCGGTGACCGTGATGGAGCCCGGCACCTTGTTGAGTTCGTCACCGATGCGGTCCAGCACCGGCATCAACTTGGGATCCGGGTCGGCACTGCCGCTCTTGTAGATGCTGTCGCCACGCAGCACCACTTTGGCCTCGCGCGCGTCCTCGAATACTTCAAGCAAGCCTTGCTGGATTTCGACCAGCAACAATGGCCGCAGCCGAGGAACGAACGGCGGCGGCGCTTCCAACGGGCCGGAGTTGGCGCGCTGGAAATTGCCCGGGTCGGCATGAATCGCGCCGACGCTCGCGAACACCGGATCCGACGAGCGCGCCAGCAGCACGACATAGACGAAATAGAAAATGAATACCAGCAACGCGAGCAGCGCCAGGATGATCCACGGCGGAATTCGGCGCACCAGCGGTTTGCCCGATTTCTTGAGGCCCAGCCAGTGCGGAGAGAGGTCTCGATCGAACTCGCCTCGTTCGCGCCGAATCACGTTGTAAACCCGATCGCGCAACGCCTCCAATTGCGAGCGGCCGTTGTCGATCACCCGGTAACGACCCTCGAATCCGAGCGCCAGGCAGGCGTACATCAATTCGACCAGATCGAGGTTTCGGCGTGGGTCTTCGAGCGCCTTGTCGAGCAACAGAAAGAATTTTTCGCCGCCGAATCCCTCCTTGTGAAGTGTGACCAGCAGACTTTCGCGCGACCACGACGAGCTGGAACCCCATGGCATGACCATGACCGTCTCGTCGATCATCGTGCACAAGGCGTAACGACCGATCAGGATGTGCTCGGGGCTGCAATTGGCGCGCCGCGCCGATGCTTCGAACTCACCCATTGCACGCAGCAGGTATTCACGCAGTGCAGCCGGATTCTGATGAGACAGCGTGCGCCGGATGGTCGGGACCACACTCAACAATACCGACGCGCTCGCCACCAACGGATTGACGCCGACCAGCGGCACTTCGCCGGCAGGCCCCGAGTCTGGAGCTTGCGCATACGAAGCCGGAGCCGGCATGGGCTGGGCGGCAGAGCGCCGGCCGCCAGGCCGCGGAATCATGATCGTCGATTCGGAGTCGGGATCTGGAAAAAGTGGATCTGCCATTGTTCGTGAACCTCAGCGGGAGTCGGCGCGCAACGCCCACAATTCCATGTGCAGCCCGGGAAAATCGCCCGCAATGTGCAAGGCCAGCAGTTTGCCAATTTCCAGCGGCTTCCAGAATTCGCTGCGCCGGTCCAGTTCGAAATAGGTATAACCCGCGTAGAACGGCAAGCTGGGCGGGGCCATCGGCAAAGGCTGCACCGTGATGCCTGGCAGATGCGACATCACCATGTCGCGGATCTTGTCGGCCGGGCCGATTTTCACCTCGCGAGGCAGGCGTTGGCGCAGCGCTTCACTGTTGAGCTGTGCATTGACAACCATGATGAACGACGCGGTGCGCACCAGTTCGAGATCCGGGATCATGCCGGTATACAAACCCTTGGCGCGTTCCTGCAACGGAATGTTGATCGCGTTCGGATTGATGACCTCAGTCAGCAGATCACGGATATCGATCATCAGCGGGTCGAAGCTGCCGCGAAGATCGTCGTGCCGATAGGCCGCGTAGTCGGTCGCGCGGCGCTTGCGCCGTGCAGAGAAGGTCGCCATCTCACCGGCGAGCTGAAGCAGCGCGGTGTACAGGGCTTCAGGATGCAGCGTCTCGCGCCGTGCCAGATGGGCAAGCCAGGGATCGAAGCGGTTGGCGATCTGCAGCATCAGGAACTCGGAAATCTCGCCGACGCCTTTCTGCGTCGACTGATTCAGCCGGCCGGCCAGAGCCGTGGCGCGATGCCGCACCAGGTTGCGAGCCTCTTCGAGAAAATCTCGCAGGTGCCGATTGGCCGTGCATTCGAGCATCGGCGGAATGTAGGCCTCGTCGAGCACGACGGCGCCCGTGCTGCGCCGCTCGACGACCCGCGTGAGACCCATGGTGCAGAAAGCGTCGCGTGGATCGCCCTCGACTGCATACCGCAGGTTTAGCCGGCCGAGGCGCATCTCGGCGGCCTCCTGCGAGCCCAGAATGGCATCGGCGACTTCTTGATCGGTACCGACGTAGCGGGCCAACACCGATTGGGTGCTCGCCTCGACCGCGAACTCCGGCATGCCGTTGCGCCATGAAGGCAGCGCAAGGTAGATGAACGAGTCCTTCAGATCAGTCGGTACTTCGAGCGGGGGTGGCGCCGGATACTCTTGCGGAATGGCGAAAGGCGTGCCATCGGGCAATACACCTTGAGCTTCCTTGATCGAGACGCGTCCGATCTTCAGCGCCTCGTCGTCCAGCACCAGGCGGCTGAAGCCCCAGGGATGCGCCAACATGCCCGCAGTGCGCGCCTGCACCAGCATCTCGACCGAGCGTTCCATCTGCTGGAAATGCTGCGGCCGCAAGAACAGGCCCTCAGACCAAATGACGCGATTTCTGCTCATGCTTGTTGTCGATGACCTGGTTCGGACCAGTGGAACCCACCGCGCACTGCTCGGCAGGCATTCAAAGCTCAGCGAGGCACTCTAACACCGCGATGCGCGCCAACCAAGCCCCGCCAGCCACTCGCGGCCACGAAGTTTGAACAGCTCGCACGCACCGGAATCTTGCCGGTGGCGCGATCAACCCTGCCAGCGCGATTCCAACTCGGGCGCCGCAGAAGCGATGCTGCGCCACGTGGCAAGACGTGCATGCGGCAAGCTGCGATGACTGATCAGCGGCATGATTCCAGCAGCAGTGACGGCTTGCGCCTGACGCTCGCTCATGTACATCTGGGCAACTGCCTGCAAACGCGGGCTGTCGCCGCGATCGTCGACAAACGCAGGCAGTTCATCGAGCTCGACAGCCAACCTGGACTGCATGTCCCAACCGAATTCGGTAAACGTCCGAGCCAGCAATGAAGCCAGATCGAGCGCGGCGCTGCGCCAAGGCAGCTGCGAACCCACGGCGGTGGCGCTCAGCTCTTCGAACGCGAATGAAGCAACGGGTTGAGTCTTGGCACCATAGGGCAGCCGGGACATCACGTTCGGCCAGACCAGCCCGATATGGGGAGCGACCCAGCTGGCTCTCATCGCGCGCCAACGACCCTGGGCCTGCGAATCGGCCGCCATCGGAACTGCGCCGTCCCAGGCATCCGGCACATCTATCAGCGCCAACTCGACCGCGGCCGCGCCGAGCAGCACCGCGCCGTCACCAGCGGCCAGCGCGCCCAACCCGGCCAATAGCGCAAGCTCGGCCGCGCTGGGCCCGAACTCGTACATCGCGACCAGCACGGCGTAACCTTCTTCCTGCCCTTCATGCAAGCGCCGCGCGGCGAGCCTTTTCGCCAGTGGCGTACGCGCAGAGTCACCTTCTGCGGCGCTCAGACTGGACAGCACATCAGAGGCGCTCGCATCAACCAGTTCGAGCAGCACCTGACCATCCATCTCGACTGTGCGAATGAATTGATCGAGGGCACGCCAGTTGCCTTCCAGCGCACGCCAGTGTGGGTCGCGAAGAATTCCGCACATGGTCTCGCTGATGGCGCGATCGACCGATTCGATCATCGGCTGCTGCAGATGCGCGGTGGCGGGAACGACGAATGGCGCGACCACTCGGCGCAACAGTCGGTCGACCGCGGCATCGACAGTTCCTGCAGACCGCTGCGGCGCCGAGGCAGCAACTGAAGTTGGCGCCGATCCGAGCAATCGCTGCAGTGTGGATGCGTCGTCTTCCGCCGGCGCCAGCCCATCCGGTGCGGCGGCGACACCCATTGACGCGACCGACGCATCATCGGCGCGCATTTCGGCCGTCGCCTGCTCGAAAGTGGAAGCATCGGCAAGCCGCATGCGCAGATCGCGCAACTTGGCGAACAGCGGCAGACGGGCGAACAAGGCGTCGGGTTCGAAATCGTCGAGGCTGCTCAGGCTGATGCGTACAGGTACATCCGGCGACTGAGGCAATCGCAAATCGAGCGTGACAGCCAAGCCTTGCAAGACCGCATCGAAACGATCTAGGTCTACGGTGACGGGAGCGAAACCCGCTGCCGGAAGCGCTTCCTGTCGCCGCGAGGCACGTCCGGAAAAGTCGCCGACCACCAGCACCCGAAACAGCTGCCCCGACTCGACCGGTTCAGGGGCTGGGCGGTCTCGTTTCGAGCCGCCAAATTCGAAACTCATGTTGATTCCGCTGGTCATGCCGATTCCCCTGAAATTGCATCGCCCTCGAAGTTGCAGCGTTCAAGCCCCCTCGACGACCTCGGTCACCAGTTTGCCGTCGGCGATGGAATAGGCGAACGCGCCTCCACCTTCCTCTTGTTCCGCAATGAAGAGCTCGACTGACCCGAAAAAGTCGGCCAGTTGCTGACTTTCACACGTGGGCAGAAACGAATTCAGGACGCGCGGATCGTAAAAGCGGAAATACAGGCGCCGGCGGTCCGGGCCATACACCCGGGTGTGTTGCCGCAAGTGCCGCCACGCTTCGGCAAGGTCGGCCTGACTGACAACGAAGATGCCCCAGTTCTGACCCCAACCTTGATCGAGCAGCCATTTTGTAAACGGCGCGCCCTCTTTCAGTTCGACCAGGTAAGGCGCCACCTCCGCCATGTCGGGCTCCAGCTTTTGAGTGAACAGACATTCATACTCGAGATCCTCGGTATCGTCGAAGACATCGAGCAGACTGTCGTTCTGGGCACCATCGAGGATCACGTAGAGGTGTTTGTCCACACTCTCACGCCACAGCTTCGAACGTACGGATTCGGGAGTCATGGGGTTCATGGAGGCCTGTTGCGTCACCAATCCATCTCGCGATGGGAACTTGAACGATTCATCGTACCGCCGATGCAAGGATTAGAAAAGAAATGCTCATCAGCATTCGCATGGCTCGACGAACGGACCGCCACCGCCGGCCGCCACCTTGAATGCGGTGGCTTGGCCGCTGTAGGCGGCTGGCTTGGTGCGCTTCTGCGGCGGCGGCGATTTTTCACCGCCCACGCTGGTGATGGCAATGGCTGGCAACTTAGGGTCGTCCAGAGTCGTCGCAGGCGGGGCATTCGCAGTGTCTGCCGAGCCGCCGGAATTGATGTAGACCATTGCGCCCTTGATGTAGACGCCGTCTGGCTTGATCGAGATGAAACTGCCGCCGCATTTCAGGTCGACATAGTCAGACGCGGTCAGAACGATCTTCTTACCCTTCACCTGAATCTGATCATCTCCCATCGATATATTGGAAGATTTCAACACGATGCCGGTCGGCGCATCGACGTAGATCGAGTCTTTGGAGACAACGGCAATGCTCTGCTTGGCACCGATATCGATCATGCCATCCTGTGCAATCAGCCTGGCGTCACCCTTCGCCGTGGTGTGCCAGTCCTTGCCGGTCTGGGTAAAGATGCTGCCGCAGACGTGGCTGTTATAGGTTCCGCCGATCCATTCCTTGTAGGTATGCTTGACCCGAATGTCCATCCACTTCTGGGCCTGGAAAAATATCCGCTCCTTGCCCTTGGTATCGTCGAACCGCATTTCGTTGAACTCGTCTGTGCTGCCGTCAGGGTAGCTGCGAGTCTTCATGCCGATGTACATCTTCTTCGACGGCATGTCGTATGGCGTCTGATTCTCGCCGTTGTAGACGCGACCGGTGATGATCGGCCGATCCGGATCCCCCTCCAGAAAATCGACGATGACTTCCTGACCGACGCGGGGAATGTTGATATATCCCCAGCCTTTCCCGGCCAAGCTGCTGGATACGCGGACGAAACATGAATCCTGGTCGGTTCCGGTGCTGTATCGGTCCCAATGAAACTGCAGCTTCACGCGGCCCAGGGCATCCGTGAAGATCTCCTCACCCGACGGTCCGACGACGATC
>JBDTQC010000113.1:0-8692 GCA_039932405.1 Ideonella sp. | reverse complement strand
TCCACCGTGATCCATTGCGACGAAGTCCCGCCATCGCAATGGCGCTGCGCCCTCAACGCAGCGCGATCGGACAACACCGTTTCCAGCGGCTCGTCGGTGCAATGAAGCAGATTGCCCCAGGTCTGCCACGACGCATGCGCGGACGGGCGGTTGACGGCACCGGTGCTGCGCTTCACGCGGCCGCCTTCGATCGGATTCAAGGGGTCGTCCTTACCCCAGATCAGCAACAGGGAGACCGGTCGGGCCAGCGGCTGCGGCGGCACCAGCAGCGAATTGGACACCGGGGCGATTGCCGCGATACGCTCCGACATTTCCAGTCCGACCCTGAAGGCCATCGCCGCGCCATTCGAGAAGCCAGTGGCATAGATGCGGCCCGGGTCCACGGGCTGCTTACGCAGCAGTTCCTCGACCAGCGCATTGACGAAACCGATGTCGTCGACACCGCGCTGCTGTGCTGGCGAGCCGGTCCCCGAACCCGAGTTCCAGGAACGCGGGTTGCCGATGAAACTGGCCCTGCGATCTGCATGCGAAACGCTGCCGTCAGGCGCCAGAACTGCAAATCCTTGCGCATCGGATTTTTCGACCCAATGACCTTGCTGGAGAGCGTTTTCGCCGTCGCCGCCAAAGCCATGGAAAACGATCACCAGCGGCCAGGGCTTGGGTGCGTGCGCGGGCAGGTGTAGTCGGTAGCTGCGCTGCAGTCCGTCGAAAACCAACGTGCCCGGTTCGCCCTGTGACGAGGCCGTGATGGGCCACAGCAGGGCAAGCGCGACGATTGCATGGCCCTGAAAAAAGCGGCTGATTTTTAGCAGCATGACCCCCTCGAGACAACACCATCACGTTCGTTTGACTTGCGCACGGCCCCGAGGCCCGGTTCTGGCGGGTTGATCCGTCGCAATCGCAGCGCGGCAGGTTTTGCGAAGTCTCATGTCCGCCCTCTCATCGGTGGCGACATCGGTATGAAATCATCGAATGCGGCCGCCCGTCGGATCGGCGGAGCGCACGGTTGCGGAACAACTCCACCGGCAAAGGCTTCCTTTATAGGCCGAAAAGCTACGGACACGCCACCAATGCAAATTAGAAGGTTCGATCTGTTCTTTGTCATTCTGCTCTCCTCGTTGGTTGTGATATCCATCTCGCGCTGAAAATCTCTGCGTCCGGCCGTCACGCCGCGCATTCGAACGGGCTGACGGCGATCGGCGCCGGCAGCAGCAACTGCTCATACCGACGCACCCCTTCCGCTTGCCCGAATCGCTGCGAATCGCGACGGGCTGCCACGCGTTGCCGGTCGGCCGGAGGTTCGGCGCCCAAGGCGTCGAGCACCGCGTCCGCCAATTCATCTCGATCGCCGAACTCGACCAGCCTGCCATTGGCCCGGTCCTGGATCACCTCTCTCACCGGCGCCGTGTCCGACGCCACAACGGCGCAGCCGCAGGCCATTGCTTCGAGCAGCGACCAGCTCAATACGAAGGGATAGGTCAGGTAGACATGTGCGGCCGACACCTGCAAGACCTTGATGTACTGCGCCCTCGGGATGCGGCCCAGAAAGTGGGTACGGGCAGGGTCGAGCTTCACTTCAGCCAGCATCTTCTCGCGCCAGCAACGCGCGGCGTCCGGCCGACTGCCGTAGCTGACCTCGTCACCACCGACGATCACCGCCTGGCAACGTCGGTCGCGTGCCTGAATCTTTTCCAGCGTCCGCATGAACACATGGAAGCCGCGATACGGCTCGAGGTTGCGCGCGACATAAGTGATCACCGGATCGCCGGCCGTCAGCGTAACGCCACTGGGCATCTGGATCTGCGCATGCGGATCGGGGGCCAACCCTTCAGCATCGATTCCTTCGTGCTGTACGACGATCTTGTCCCGCAACAGCGCCGGGTAGCGGCTGCGTTGCCAGTGGGTCGGGCTGATGCCGAGATCGCAGTGGATCAGATCGAGCGCGTGTTGTGCATTCCAGACCCGGACCCTCGCGCGATCGTCAAATGTCAAGGGGAATTCGGGGTCGAAGCCGAGGTCGGCGCCATCTGCGTTGTAGTACCACTCGCACAGGTGCACCAGCCGGGCGTCCGGGAAAACATCCTTGGCGAACAAGGTCTCGCCCCAGCCTGGATGGGCCAGGATCACGTCGGGCCTGAAGCCCGCGCGTCTCAGCGCGAGCATCGCGCGCGCCGCCGCCTGCCCATGCAAGGTCGACGACTCGGTCTGCCGCAGATAGAGGTGTTGATTGGGGCGGATGTTGCGCGCCAGCTGGTAGCGCAGCAGCCGGTCGAAGCCGGGCAGGCCGGGTGCGGTATCGCGTCCCAAGCCGCGGACATCCCAGCCGGGGCGCTGGGCCCAGGCCCGAACCAGGTGGCCGAACTGGCCGGGGAAGTTCTGATGGACGACCAGCAGTCGCATCATCGCTCTCCCAGACTTTCGTGCGCGGCGCGCTGCACCGGGCTGAGCAGGTAGTCGATGACGCGCCGCTTGCCGGTCCTGATTTCCGCGGTCACATTCATGCCGGGGCTCAGCGCGATGCGCTTGCCATCGACGGCGATGCTGGTTTGTTGCAGCGCCAAGCTGGCCGGAAACAGCGCGCCGGCCTTGTCGTCGACCACCGAATCAGCCGCCACGCTCATGACGACTGCGGGCACTGTTCCGTAACGAGTAAATGGAAACGTCTCGAGCTTGATCTGCGCTGCCTGCCCGACGCCGACGAAGCCGATGTCCTTGTTGTTGATGACGACGCGCGCGTGCAGTTGCGCCTGCGCGGGCACGATCACCATCAAGGCCTGGGCCGGTGTCACCACACCACCCACCGTATGAACAGCGACCTGCTGAACCGTGCCATCGACCGGTGCGGTCAGCAGCGCCAGCCGGGAGCGCTGCTCGGTCTTGTTGCGCTCCTGGCTCAGCTGCACAGCCTTGGACGCCGATGTCGCGTGCCGCTCGCTGAGCGCGCGCCGTGTTTCCGCCAGGAAGGCCAGCGCCGATTGCGTGGCCTCCTTCACCCCGGCCTGGGCCTCGTTCAGGCGCGCGCGCTGGGTGGCCAGGTCGCCCTGCATTTCGATGCGTTCACGCGTGCGGTCCTGACCCGCATGGCCGGACAGGAAACCCTGCGCAGCCAGCGTCTTGAAATCGGCTTCGCGTTGGCGTGCGATCGGCAAGGTCGCCTCCAGCTTCTTGATCGATTCGCGCAGAGTGACCGCTTCAGCCTGGCGACGCGACAGTTCGGCAGCGAGCCGGGCGCGCTTCGCATTGATCTCGGCCCATTCGGCATTCAGGCGCACTGCATCCTGCGTGGCGTCGCGCGCGCCCGGCCCCGTGAGTGCGGGCGGACGACCCGACTCAAGGGCCTCGATCAAGGCCCTGGTGCGGCGTTGTTCCGAGACTGCCGCGGTCATCTGCTCGTGAACGCTCGCGCCGTCGGCAACAGCCTGCGTGGCATCGAGTTCGACCAGCAGTTGCCCGGCGCGCACGACATCGCCATCCTTCACCAACACCCGACGCACGATGCCAGCCTCCAGCGGTTGCAGGGTCTTGCTGTTGTCATCGACGACGATCCGGCCCGACGCAATTGCGACGATGTCGATCTGGCCGACGATTGCCCAGGTCAAAGCCAACAGAAACAAGCTGCAGACTGCGATCGCGGCACGCCGCGGCGCCGGATGCACCGGAGACTCCTGCAGGCTCAATGCCGCCGGCAAAAACGCCATCTCGTCGGCCAATCGCCTGGGGCCGGCGAGTTGGTGTCGTACCGCCCACGCAGCAGCGAGGGTTCCGCTGTAGCGGTCGAGCAATTCGAGCGCCGGGTGTCGTTGAACGACGGCGACAGTCATGCGCCTGCTCCTGATTGCAAGGACCACAGCCGGGCGTAGATGCCTTGCGGTAACTGCAGCAGCTCGATGTGCGGCCCCGATTCGACGATGCAGCCCTTGTCGACCACCACGATGCGATCGGCCTGCCGCACCGAACTCAGCCGATGCGCAATCACGATCACCGTGCGGCCTGCACAGATCGCCGCCATATTGCGCTGCAAGGCGGCCTCGCTTTCATAGTCGAGTGCGCTGGTCGCCTCGTCCAGAATCAGGATTCGCGGATCGGTGAACAAGGCCCGCGCGATCGCAATGCGTTGGCGCTGTCCGCCGGACAGACCGGTCCCGTGTTCTCCGACGATGGTGTCGTAAGCTTCGGGCAGCTCGCAGATGAACTCGTGCGCACCGGCCAGGCGGGCCGCCTGCAGCACCGTGTCGATGGGTGCGGCCGGATCGGCGATCGCGATGTTCTCGCGCACGCTGCGATTGAACAACAGGTTCTCCTGCAGCACCACACCGATCTGGCGGCGCAACTGCGCGGCATCGATCAATGCAATGTCGACACCGTCGATCAGGACGCGGCCCTGTTCGGGGCTGTACAGGCGCTGAACCAGTTTGGTCAAGGTGCTCTTGCCCGAGCCGGATCGCCCGACGATGCCGATGAACTCACCGGCGGCGATGTCGAGGTTCAGGCCGGCCAGCACCGGTTGCGCCTCGGGTCGGTAGCGAAACCTCACCGAATCGAAGCGCACGCGCCCCGCGACATGCGGCAACTGCGCAGCATTGGCCGGCGGCACCTCGGTGCGGGTATTCAGGATGTCACCGAGCCGCGCCATCGAGATGCCGGTCTGCTGAAAATCGGTCCACAGCTGCGCCATGCGCATGATCGGTTGCGCCACACGCTGCGCGAACATGTTGAACGCAACAAACTGGCCGACGCTGAGCTGCTGCTCCATCACCAGCCGCGCCCCATACCAGAGCATTGCCGCGCCCACCAGTTTGCCGATCAGACTGATGGCTTCGTGGCCGTACGTTGCCAGCATCTGGGTCTTGAAGCTGGCCGAGACGAAAGCGGCGAGTTGGCCGTCCCAGCGCTTGGCCAGCACCGGCTCGAGCGCGCTGGCCTTGACAGTCTGGATGCCACTGATCGCCTCGACCAGCAGCGCCTGATTTTCTGCGCCACGCGCAAACTTCTCGTTGAGCCGAGCGCGCAGCAGCGGCACCACGCACAGGCTGAGGCCGACATACAGCGGCAGGCTGGCCAGCACGATCAACGTCAGCGGGACGCTGTAGAACAGCATCACGGCAACAAAGATCACCGAAAAGATCAGGTCGAGCACCAGCGTGATTGCATTGCCGGTCAGAAAGCTGCGGATATTCTCGAGCTCGCGCACCCGCGCCACCGAATCTCCGACGCGCCGGGCTTCGAAATAGGCCAGCGGCAGGTTGACCAGATGGCGGAACAGGCGGGAGCCCAGTTCGACATCGATGCGGCTCGTCGTATGGCTGAAGATGTAGCTGCGCAGCGCCGTCAGCACGCTCTCGAAAACAACCACCAGGACCAGGCCGACAACCAGTACGTCGAGTGTGGTCAGCCCGCGGTGCACCAGCACCTTGTCCATCACCACCTGAAAGAAAAGCGGCGAGACCAGTGCAAACAGCTGCAGAAACAGCGAGACGACAAACACTTCGCCAAGCAGCCGGCGGTACTTGACGAGCGCCGGAACGAACCAGCTGAAATCGAAGCGCGCCAGTTCACCAGCCAACGATGCGCGGCTCGTCACCAGGATCAACTCACCACGCCAGCGCTCGGCAAACGTGGCCAAAGGCTCGATCTTCGGGCGGCTGTGTTCGGCTGACGAAAACTCCTGCAACAGCACCCGCTTGCCATCCGATTGCGCAAGCACTGCAACGCTGCCGTCGTGCAGGATGACCAGCGCTGGCAACGGCATGCGCGCCAGGTCGTCGATGGTGGATCTGACCAGCCGGGCCTTCAGCGCGAGGTGCCTGGCCGCCAGCAGCAGGTCGTCAACCGTCGCCGGCTCACTCGACGACTTGCCCAGCTGGTGACGCAGGCTGTGCGGATCGGCAGCCGTCTGGTGCAGGCGCGCAATCAGGCACAGCGCCTCGAAGCCGGAGCGAAGCGCCACACGATCCGCCCGTTGACGGGGATGATTTCGGGCAGGCGGAACGGGTGCGTCGATCGAGGCTTCGGCAGCTGTCACGGTGTTCCAGGGTTTGAGCTCGAAAACGGATTGCCGCTTGTCGATTGCTCGCCTGGCCTCGCTGGAATCGTTTTGGTCGAGCCAGTCTACGCAGGCGATTTGGCGCCGTTATCCCCTTAAGGGGTGCCGATGGCAGGCACCCCCAGACACCGATCTAGGGGGGCGCAGCTCGCTCATTTCTGCTAGGCGATGACGGCCCGCTATCAATCCCTGACGATGCACGCGCGCTGCACTTTCAGCTCATTCGACCGCGTCATTCGACAGCCCGGGCGCGGGGCTGAATCAGCTTGCCGGCGCCGCCGGAATGGCCAGGCCACGGATCACCGCAGGCCGTTGCACGAAGGTTTCCAGCACCCGCGCCACCTGCTTGAAACGCGCAAAGCCGACAATCTCGCCAGCACCGTAGAAACCGATCAGGTTACGCACCCAGGGGAAGACTGCGATGTCGGCAATCGTGTAGTCGGCGCCCATGATCCAGTCTCTACCGTCGAGGCGCCGATCCAGCACACCGAGCAGGCGCTGGCTTTCGGCGACGTAGCGGTCGCGCGGGCGTTTGTCTTCGTACTCGCGGCCGGCAAATTTGTGAAAGAAACCGAGCTGCCCGAACATCGGACCGACGCCGCCCATCTGCCACATCAGCCACTGCAATACCTCGTAGCGGCCGGCCGGATCGGACGGAATGAAGCGGCCGGTCTTCTCGGCCAGGTACAGCAGGATCGCACCCGATTCGAACAGTGCCAGCGGCTCGCCGCCCGGTCCATCGGGATCGATGATCGCCGGGATCTTGTTGTTCGGATTCAGCGACAGGAACTCGTCCGACAACTGATCGTTGTGATCGAAGGCGACGCGGTGCGCCTCGTACGGCAGCCCGAGCTCTTCGAGCAGGATCGACACCTTGACCCCATTGGGCGTCGGCAGCGAATACAACTGCAGGCGATCGGCAGTGGCGGCGGGCCATTTGTGCGTGATGGCGAAACGCGAGAGCTTGTTCATGGCCGCTGATTGTGGCGGCCGCGCGCCGAGTGCGCCGCGGCAAGGCGATTGCCGGGCATCAAGGATGAATCGAGGCTTGACTCGACGACAGCGCCAACGCCGGGATCAGCTCGCGCTGGCCAGCCGGTGTCACCTCGACCGAGCGGCCGGCACCGCGGCGCAACCAGCCACGCGCAGTGAAGTGCCCCAACAGTTCGTCGGCCAGTTGACCGGCCAGATGATCGCGCCGCTCCGACCAGTCGAGGCAGCGATAGGCGTAACGCCGGCGCCCGTTTGGCGCGCTGGCTGGCAGGCCCAGTCCGGCCAGCCAGGCGTGTCCGGTAGGGCTCAACCGGTAGCCATCGGATACCGCCTGCAGCCGCCCTTCGGCTTGCAGAGCGTCGAACAGCGTGATCGACAGGCGACCGGCCAGATGGCCGTAACAGCAGCGTGCCAAGCGCAGCCGCTGACGCTCGGGGTGGGCCCAGGCGCGGTCATGGCTGTCTCGCTCGGCCACCAGCGCCAGCGCCTCCAGCGCATGCGCCACCGTCTGATTCGCCAAGCGGTAATAACGGTGCCGGCCGCGCGACTCGCAGATCACGAACCCGGCATCCTTCAGCTTGGTCAAGTGTCCGCTCGCTGTGGCGGCCGTCACCGAAGCCGCCTGGGCCAGTTCGCCGGCGCTCGCAAAGTCGCCCGCCAGCAGATAGGCCAGCATGCGCGAGCGTGCCGGGTCGGCGATCATCGCGGCCACCCGGGCCAGACGCGGTTCGTGCGCTGCGCCTGTCACGGCAAACGCTGACGCGCCTGGTTGCGCGTGCCATCGACATCGTGCAGCCAGCTGCGTTGTTCGCGCAAGATGAAACGCCGGCTCTGCGCGAATTCGAAATTGGCGCGCCCTTCGGCGTCGGTCTTCAGTTCAGCCCGGTAGCGCTCGTAGGCCGCCAGGCTGTCGAACGAGATCAATCCGTGGGCGATGTCGTTGCTGCCTTCATGCGGCATGAAGTAGCCGATCAGCTCGCCGCCACAACGCGGGATGATCGATCCCCAGGCTTGTGCATAGGCCTCGAAGGCATCGCGCTGCGCCGGGTCGATCTGGTAGCGGATGAAGCAGGTGATGGTCATGGCGTGGCAGCAAAGCATAAACGGATGTGGAACCCTCACTTTGCATCAATCGCGCCACGTGATGTTTCGGTACGCGCCGAAGCATCCGCGCGCCGCAGCGTGGTGAACGTCCAAGCCTGACAATCCCGCCGATGAATCGTGGACTTTTAATCGGCACCGCCTTCGCGCTGGCCGCCGGTCTGATGTGGGGCCTGGTATTCGTCGGCCCGCTGCTGTTGCCCGAGTACCCGGCCGCGCTGCATACCTTCGGACGCTACCTGGCGTTTGGCCTGATTGCCTTGCCGCTCGGCTGGCTCGACCGTCGGCGCCTGCGCGAGCTGAGCCGCGCCGACTGGATCGAGGCGTTGAAGCTCGCAGCAGTCGGCAACATCGTCTATTACCTGTTCCTGTCCAGTGCGATCCAGCGCGCCGGTGGTCCGCTGCCGACGATGATCATCGGCACCTTGCCGGTGGTGATTGCGATCACTGCCAGGCTGCGCGGCCAGCGCATCGGCGCACGCGTCGAAACACGCGTGCCTTGGTCGCACATGCTGCCGTCGCTGGCGATGATCGGGGCCGGCATTGCGCTGGTCA
>JBDTQC010000112.1:0-8718 GCA_039932405.1 Ideonella sp. | reverse complement strand
TCGTGATGATCAGCATGATGATCAGCACCAGCATCACGTCGATCAGCGGCGTGGTATTGACGTCGATCATTATTTCCGGGTCCCCCGATCCACTACCCGACCCAATATTCATTCCCATGACACTCTTCCTTCCAAAACATACTGTTTGCCCCCTGCCCCCGGCAAGCGAAGCGACGCCGAATTCCAACAACTCGCGCCGCACGGGTCTCCCGGGCGGCCGCGAGGCGCCCCCTCGGGGGGCAGGAGCGCAGCGACGTGGGGGCTAACCATTCAACCTTTAGGTGGTGGCTCCGTAATAAAACTGACCTTCAGGATATTGGCGCGCTGACACTGGTACATCACCCGCCCGATCGATTCGTAACGTGCATTCTGGTCGCCCCGGATGTGCACCTCCGGTTGAGGATTCAGCACCGCAATCACCTTCAGCTTATCGAACAGCGCGTTGTTGTCCGCTACCAGCTTCGCATTCCAGAAGATGTCGCCGTCCTTGTTGACGGCAATTTCGATGTTTTCCGGTTTCGTCCGCAGCGCGATGTTGGTTTCGTTCGGCAGCTTGACCGGGACGGTCTGGATGACGACCGGAATGGTGATCAGAAAAATGATCAGCAACACCAGCATCACGTCGACCAGTGGCGTGGTGTTGATCGACGCAACGACTTCGTCTTCGTCGCTGCTCGAGCCTAAGTTCATTCCCATGCGGTGATTCCTGGATTGGCTTGTTCAGCAGTGCGTCCGTGGCCCACTCAGCGGACCTGCTTGGCACCCATCAATACACCGTGCAGATCGGCGCCGAAACCGCGCACCGCATCGAGTGTGACCTTGTTGCGGCGCACCAGCCAGTTGTAGCCAAGCACTGCGGGCACAGCAACGGCCAAGCCGAGCGCGGTCATGATCAGCGCCTCGCCAACCGGGCCGGCCACCTTGTCGATCGATGCCTGCCCGGCAATGCCGATTGCGGTCAATGCGTGGTAGATACCCCAGACCGTACCGAACAGTCCGATGAACGGCGCGGTCGATCCGACAGTGGCCAGAAAAGCCAATCCGTCCTGCAGCCGTGACTGCACGTCGGCAACGGCGCGCTCGACGCTCATCGTGACCCAGGTATTGCGATCGATGTTCGCAGTCAGCTCGCCCTCGTGATGCTCACCAGCCGAAATGCCGGTGTCGGCGATGAAGCGAAATGCCGAGCCCTCTTTCAGGCCGGCAGCGCCCTCCTGCAGGCTGGAAGCCTTGAAGAAGGTGCCGCGGGCGCTCTTCGCCTGGCTGCCGATCTTCAGGCTTTCCCACAACTTGGTGATCAGGATGTACCAGCTGCCCATGCTCATGATGACCAGAATCAGCAGGGTTCCGCGGGCAACGAAATCGCCCTGTGCCCACAACGCACCAAGGCCGTAGGGATTGTCGACGCTCTCCTTGACGGCGGTCGGCGCCATCGGGGGGGGTTGCGGTGTGGTTTCAGCCGGAGCGGCGGTCTCGCTCGCTGTAGAAGCAGCCACCGGTGCCGATGCGGCATCCGCAGACTGCGCCAGAGCCAGGCCCGAGTTCAACATCAGGCCCAACGCAAGGGTGGCCAGGGCAGCAAAGGAGTTGAGGCGGTTGATCATCATGAAAGATTCCTGCGGGTAGCAATGGATGGGTTAGAACGAATGTCTCGATTTCTGGCGCCAGCCGATCCAGCAGAAGCGCTGGAAAACAGATGGCAGCGTCGGCCGGCGAGACATCTGCGACAGGTGGCTGGCAAAGGAAGTTGACGCTATTTGATATCGAAGAAGAATTCCTGGCGGATCTGCACCGCGTCTCCGGCACAGACATAACCTTCCTTCATCGTCGCCTCGACGGCATCGCGGAAGGCCCGTTTGGTACGGGCATTGACGCCACGCAGGGTGTCACGCTCGAAATCGACCTGCACCACCCGACCGGCCTTCAAGGTGGCCAGGACAAAGATGCTGCCTTGAACCTCGAAGTTCACCGCTGGCGCAACCGGCGGCGGCATCTTGCTGCAGGCAATGCCGGCAGCCACCGGCCCGGCAGGCTTGGGTGGCGGTGGTGCCGGCGGCGCGGGGGGCGCAGGCGGAGCCGGCGCAGCGGCAATCACCGGCGGTGGTGCGGGTGCGATGACGACCGGCGCAGGCGGCGGCGTCTGTGTGACCGCAGTGATCGTGGGCACCGGCGGCGGCGGTGCGGTGATTTGAACCTCCGGCGGCGGGATGAACGGCGGCGGCGGCGCCTCGAGTTTCGGCGGCGGCGGAACAATGATTTCGGGCGGCGGTGGCGGCTTGCGCACTTCCTCCAGCACCTTGGTTTCGATCGGCGCAATGACCACTTCGACCATCTTCTTCGCCAAGCCTGTGACGAGTGCGTAGACGATCAGCGCATGAAAGAGAATGACAAAAGTGATCCCTGCGAGGTGTTTGCGAGGATCAGCCTGCCGCTTGGAAAAATCCATCCTGGGGTCTCCAGTGGCAAAAAATAAGGGTCGCGGTGCGCCAGGCTCGTGACCCCATGCACCGCATTCTAGTAAGAATGCGTCGTGTTCAAACGGCAACTTCGTCAAAGTGGACTGTTATGAACCCCCTTGAGGATAAGGCTACCTACCCGCAGCATCAGGCACGCGCGACATGTGGTTCGCGATCAATCGACTTTCGATCATCGAACCAGCATTTCGTTCAGATGCCTGCCGTACCAATGGTCGACAGTTGAAACAACGGCCGCCAATCGATAACGGATTGGCGGCACGTGAGATCCAGTCGTCTTCTGACTACGCTGCAATCAATGCAGCGCCTAGCGCGATCAGAACTTGTACGAGCCGCGCAGGTAGTAGGTCCGGCCCGTCGGATCAGCAAAGCGCGGATCGTAATTGGCCTGGAATACCTCTCCCTGGTTGGAGTATGGCGGTTCGCGGTCAGTCAGGTTCTTGATACCGAAGGTCAAGCTCATGCCCTTCTTGGTAGCCCAAGAAACGAAGGCATCCATGGTTGCGTACGAGCCGACTGTGTTCGAGGGATCCTGGTCGAGGTAGCCGCTCTTGTAATGGCCCACCGCACCGACTGTCCAGTCACCACGGCCCCACGTGACGTTGACGGCATGTTGCCAGCGGAAGACCGGGCCCGCACCCACATAAACGCCGACGTTCTGATTCCAGGGACCATTCTTGAAGTCCTGGTACTCATATTTCGCGACGTAAGTGCTGTTCAGTCCGACGGCCACCTTGCCCATCGAGCCAAGCCCCTGGTTGTAGTTCACGCTGAGGTCCACACCCTTGGTATTGGTACCGCCCAGATTCTGCTGGCGCAGATCGAGGTAGCCGCAACCCGACCCTGGACATGCGAAACCATCGATCGACAGATCGCCACTCGGATTGCGCTTGATGTATTGCGAGAATGTGGCTGCGTCACCCAGCACGGTGTTTTCAGACAGTGCCGCAATCGTGTCGGTGAGCTTGATCCACCACAAATCCACGCCGACCGACACGTTGTTGGTCGGCTCGACCACGAAGCCAAGTGTCCAGTTCTTTGCCTTCTCAGGCTGCAGGCTGGTATTGCCGCCTGTCAGACGCTGGAACTGCACGGAACAATTCAGCGACTTGGACTTGCCTGCGATCGGCACACCGCCCGGGCAGTTGACAGGATCGTCGACTGTGCCTGTGTTGGTGTAGGCAGGAGCGGCATTCAACTCATAGAGCGATGGGGCGCGAAAGCCAGTTGAGTAACTGCCACGAACCAGGACGTTTTTCATCGGCTGGTAGCGCAGGCCCACCTTGGGGTTGGTGGTGTTGCCGAAGTCGCTGTATTTGTCGTATCGCACCGCAGCCGTCACGTCCAGCGTCTTGGTCACCGGCAGGCTCAGTTCGGTGTACAGAGCAGTCACGTTACGGGTGCCTTCTGCCAGCGAGTTGGGATCAACCCCGGTGCTCGATACCAGCAGCGCGGCCACCGGCGGGTTGGCTGCCGAGCGGAAATCCTCGCGCCGGTACTCGGTTCCGAGGGCAATTGCCGCTTTGCGGCCGTTGCCGAACCAGTCACCCAATTCGCGGCTGATGCGCCCGTCGGCAGTCGTCACTTTGCCCCGGTGATTCTGCAGATTACCTCCCAGCGCGGCTGCGGCGACTGCCGCATCGCCAGCTGCGTCCTGCGGGCCGAACGGGTTGATCACGCCATTGAGCAGGCCAGTGGTGATCTTGTTTCCGTCGCTGTAGCCGGCAACGTCCTGCTTGACCTTGTTCTCGTTGTAGCTGAGGCCGACGTCATAGTCCCAGCCTGCGACCACACCATCCAGCTGAGCAACGAAACGCTGCTGGTCATTGGTCGAGATGTCGGTTCTGGAGCCGCCGGCCAAGGCCCGCCACTTCACGTTGATGAAGCCAGGCTGCAGGACGACGCCGGGCCGCGGGGTCATGTTGGCCTGGGTATACGTCGGGTTCAGCGTGAAGCCTGGAGTCACCGTGCTGCCAGGGTTACCTGGGTAGAACGGATTGGGAGACCCGTCCGGGCGCTTGGGGTTGACGTACAGCAGGCCATACGGCACTGGTGCGATCTGCGTGGTGGTCTTGTTTTCCGTGCCGAACCACTCAAGCGAGAGGTTGTGATCCCCACCAAGCCGCATCGTGCCGCGCAGCATTCCCGAGATGCGCTCGGCCTTCGGCGTGTAGTCGACGAAACGCGATGTCGAGATGTAGCACGAGGTATTGTCTCCAGCCGGAATCAGACTCGGCGCGGTACAACCAGGCGCCGAGGGATTGGCCGTCACAGCGCCATCCTGGTAATAGTTGGCGGGATACGGAGTTGGTGAAAGACCACCCGGAAAGCGCTGGTTGAACGGCCGCTGCGTGCCGCTGATCTGGTCTTGCTTGTTGACGTCGATGAATCCGAAGACATTGAAGCCGCTTGCGCCCAGGTCGCCAAACCCGAAACCCAGGTTGGCCTGGCGGCTCTTGCCGCCCTTCTCCGCAGGAACGTCGACGCCCAGGGTGATGGAGCCGCCCTGAAAATCCTTGCGGGTGATGAAGTTGATCACGCCCCCGATGGCGTCGGTGCCATACAAGGACGAAGCACCGTCGCGCAGCACTTCAATGCGTTGCAGAGCGGCGAACGGAATCATGTTGAGGTCAGGCGCTGATCCGTCGATTGCGTTGTTCGCAATCCGCCGACCATTGAGCAAGACCAGGGTTTTACTGGCGCCAATTCCGCGCAGGTCGGCAAACGCCGCACCGCCAGTGCCGGAACCCACTTGTTGAGTCGATCCCTGTTGCACCTGAACCGCAGTCAAGGATGCCATGACCTGCTCGATCGTCGTGACACCCGCCGCCTTCAGGTCGTCGATCTTGATGATCGTCAACGGCACTGCAGTCTCGGCATCGATCCGCTTGATGGCCGACCCGGTGACTTCGACCCGTTCAAGGTTCTGCTGACCAAACGCAGGGACGGCTGCAATCCCGAGCGATCCGCCCAACACCGCCAACACGGCGCTACAGACTTTCGTTCTCCTGATCATGTGACCTGAACTCCTATGAAAAATGGAAAAACGCGGCGCCTGTTCCAGAATCCAGCCTCCCCAAAGGCGTGGCCGACCGCGAAGAAGTGTAAAAAAATATTGTCGCAATACGAGGCGACAAGCGCGCTAAGGGTTTGCTAGATTCGCCGAGAGCTGTTGCCTCTAGCCAACAGGACAGCATCACGACCGATTGACTGGACACAAAGCGTGTTTGCGGTGGCTCCAGAGCCCTGCCAACAAGGCAGCCGGATCGAGCTGCCCCGTTTTGTTGCACGTACGCCGCGCGATTTGACACTAGCGCAATCCCCAGTGCGTATTTTTTACAACGAACCGTAAAGAGTGCGATACATAACTTCACAATCCCTCACGGATATTGCGAGGCGACTCGCGGCCGCGGATCGGTCTGCCCGCTCCAAGTCTCTTTTTTGTCTTCACAGGAGCTTTTAATGTTCAAGAAAACCAAGGTCGCGGCGGTACTGACGGGCTTGGGGAGCCTGCTGGTCCTGGGTGCTGCTCCCGCTTTCGGGCAGCAGAACCTGGAACGCGTGGAAATCACCGGCTCCTCGATCAAGCGCACCGTTGACAACGAGAGTGCGCTGCCGATCACCATCCTGAAGATCGATGAACTTCGGGAAGCGGGCGTCACCTCCGTCGAGGGAATCGTGCAGATGCTGACCTCGAGCCAATCGAGCGCCGGCAGTTCGAATTCAATCGGCTCCAGCACCGGCGGCGCCAGCTTCGCCAACCTGCGCGGCCTCGGAACCAACAAGACGCTGATCCTGCTGAATGGTCGCCGGGTTGCAGCATTTGCCTTCGGGGTCAATGCGGTCGACTTGAATGCAATCCCGTTTGCCGTCATTGAAAGTGTCGAGGTGCTGCGTGACGGCGCTTCGGCGATTTATGGCACCGACGCCATCGGCGGCGTGATCAACTTCATCACGAAGCGCAATTTCAAGGGCGGCAGCGTCGCCATCGAGGCGAACCGGCCGATCGAAAAGGGCGGCCGATCGGAACGTGCTTCGGCCACCATCGGCTTTGGGGATCTCGATAAAGACGGCGTCAATTTCTGGGTCTCGTTCGACACCCAGAATCAGGATCGCCTGCGCGCGCTGGACCGCGACTTCTCCAAGTCGGGGATCATCCCGTCAAGGGGCGTCAGCGGAAGTTCGGGAACGACGTTCCCCGGCAACTTCACGCAAAACGCCGGGCTGAACGGCAAGCCAGTCTCCGGCAACATCACCGCCCCGGGTTGTCAGGCGCCGCTATCGGTGGTCAACCCGACCAATCCGGCGCTGTGCATCTTCGACTTCTCGGCAACCATCGATACGATTCCAGATGTCAGTCAGCAAACGGTGGCCAGCCGTTTCAACTTCAAGGTGCTGAAGGATTCGATCTTCTCGGCCGAGTTCATGTCGACCGACAACCGCAACGTGTCGCGCGTTGCGCCCGATCCGGTGTCGAACATCGTGATCAACCCGGGCAATCCGTTCTTTCCGACCACTTATCCGAACGTCGATCCGACCAAGAGCGTCACAGCCGGGTGGCGGATGGTGCCTGCAGGCCCGCGCACCAATGAGTCGCTCTCGAACGCACAGCGCATGGTGCTCGACCTGAGCGGCACCGTGGCCGGCAGCTACGACTACCGGCTGGGCTACTTCTTCACCACCAACACCGCATCGGACGGCGCCATCGATGGCTACGTCAACGCACCGTTCGTGCGTGCCCAGGTGGCAGCCGGCAACATCAATCCGTTCGCAGACGCCACACCAGCCCAGTTGGCGATCATCCAGCAGGCCAAGCGCGCGGGAACCTTCGCTACTGCTCAGGGCACCACGCAAGGTATCGACATGCGTCTCGGTGGCGAGTTGTTCTCGCTGCCGGGCGGCCGCGCCGCGGCATCGATCGGCGCCGAGTTTCGAAAGGAAAACTATCTGTACGACACCGACGACGCGGTGGTGGCCGCCATTCCGTCGGCCGGCCGCTCGGCCTATCACGTCGGCGGCAGCCGCGATGTCAAGGCACTGACGCTGGAAATGCTGCTGCCGATCACCAAGCAGATCGAGATTCAGCTGGCCGGGCGCTACGACAATTATTCGGATGCCGGCAACACCTTCAATCCGAAGGTCGGCCTGCGCTATCAGCCATTCAAGCAACTGGTGCTGCGCACTTCGTACAACACCGGTTTCAAGGCCCCGACGCTTGACGATCTGTACGGCCCGCAATCGGTAACCTTTGCGCCGGGCGCCTCGGACGATCCCTTGCTTTGCCCGGGTGGCGTGGCCGATGCATCAAAGGGCGGCATTGCAAGCCGGGATTGCGGCCAGCAAGTGCAGGTCCAAAACGGTGGCAATCCGAAATTGAAACCGGAGAAGTCGAAGACGTTTTCGCTGGGTTTCGCGGCCGAGCCGATCAGCAACCTGACGTTCTCGATGGACTACTGGAACATCAAGCTGAAGGAGCAGATCAACGCCATCGACCAGGTCTCGATCATCAATGACCCGGCCGCCTACGCCGCGCTGTATGTGCGTTGCAACCAGTTGTCGGCGACGGCGCAAGCCGAACTGCAGCGCTGTGGCGGCGGCAACGTCAACAGCAACGCGATCGCCTACCTGATCACGACGCTGAACAACCTCGGCAAGGTCAGCACCAGCGGCGTCGACCTGGCCGCGGGCTACACGATGGCGATGGGCAGCATGGGTACCGTCGGCCTCGACTGGGCCGGCACCTGGGTGCGCAGCTACAAGTACCAGAACTCGCCGACCGATCCGCTGAAGGAAAACGTCGGTGTCTTCATCGACTCGAGCCCGGTTTTCCGCTGGCAGCACTTCATCTCGGCCAACTGGACCTTTGGCAAATACAGCTCACGCCTTGGCATCCGCCACAAGACTGGCTACCTCGACCAGAACAGCCCGGCCACGGTGGTTGGAGGACCGGCGTTCTACCAGAAGGTCGACTCGTACACGCTGGTCGATCTGTCGTTTACCGCCAAGCCGACCAAGGGCCTGACGTTGACCGCCGGCATCAGAAACCTGTTCGATACCGATCCGCCGTTCTCGAACCAGTCGAACCGGTCGCAGCGTGGCTATGACCCGCGCTATACGGATCCACTGGGTCGCAGCGTGTTTGTGCGGGCCGGCTATACGTTCTGACCGTTCTGCAGATTGACCGTTGTCACGGAGGTGATCCTCCGTGACAACCGACCCCGTTCCGCGTGCCGAAAGGCATGAC
>JBDTQC010000111.1:0-8775 GCA_039932405.1 Ideonella sp. | reverse complement strand
GCAGCTTGACCGAGCCGGTCCCCGGCTTGAAGCCCTACACCGCGTTGCAACTTGCCGGGCGCGACATCTACATTCGCGAGGGTTGCTACAACTGCCATTCGCAGATGATTCGTCCGTTCAGGGCCGAGACGCTGCGCTACGGCCACTATTCGATGGCCGGCGAATTTGTCTATGACCGCCCGTTCCAGTGGGGCAGCAAGCGAACCGGACCCGACCTGCATCGCGTGGGTGGCAAGTACAGCGACGAGTGGCATCGCATCCACCTCAATCAGCCGCGCGATCTGGTTCCCGAGTCGAACATGCCGGCCTATCCCTGGCTGACGAAGGCGATGGTCGATCCAAGCGAGATGGCAACCAAGATGAGTGTGCTGCGCATGCTCGGTGCGCCCTATACCGATGCCGAGATTGCGGAAGGTGGTGCTGCCGTCAACGGCAAGGCCGAAATCGACGCGCTGATCGCGTATCTGCAAGTGCTCGGCACCGCCGTCAAATAAGGAACCACCGCCATGCCTGAATTCGACCTCAATGTCCTGCGCATCGTGGTGACGGTGCTGTCATTCATCACCTTCGTTGCCATCGTTGCGTGGGCGCTGGCCAAACGCAACCAAGCTGGCTTCGATGAAGCAGCGCAATTGCCGTTTGTTGCTGAACGTTCGGCAACACCCGTGCCCGTCCGGCCGCTCTCGAACCCGGCTGTGGAGTCTCGCGATGAATGAATTCACCTCGCCAGGCTGGTCGATCGCGATCACTGCCGTCACGATCCTCGGCTTGCTCGCCTGCCTGTGGTTGCTGCTGGTGGCGAGTAAGCGCACCAAGATGTCCGAGGACAACTCGACCGGTCATGTCTGGGACGAAGACCTGATCGAGCTGAACAACCCGTTGCCGCGCTGGTGGATGGGTCTGTTCGTCATCACGGTGCTGTTCGGTGCGGCCTACCTGACGTTTTATCCCGGGCTCGGAAGCGCCAAGGGCACGTTGGGCTGGTCGAGCATCGGGCAATACGATGACGAGACGGCGCGTGCGATCGCGAAGATGGAGCCGGTCTATGCCGCCTTCATGTCGATGGACGCCGAAGCGCTGTCGAAGGACAGCAAGGCGATGGGCATCGGCGAGCGGCTGTTCATCAACAACTGCTCGGCCTGCCATGGCTCCGACGCACGTGGCAGCAAGGGATTTCCGAATCTGACCGACAACGACTGGCTGCATGGTGGCAGCCTCGAGAAGATCAAGGAGACCATCACGCTGGGTCGACAGGGCATGATGCCGCCGATGGCCGCCGCTGTGGGCAATGCCGAAGACGTGCACAACGTTGCGAACTATGTGCTGAGCTTGTCCGGCAGCCCGCACGATTCGCTGGCCGCGCAGATCGGGCGCAGCAAGTTCGCCGTGTGTGCGGCCTGCCACGGGGCGGGCGGCGAGGGCAACCAGGCGCTGGGTGCGCCCACGCTCAACGACAAGATCTGGCTGCACGGGTGGGGTGAGGACGCGATCACACGCATCGTCAACGAAGGCAAGACCAATATCATGCCTGCGCAGGCCGGACGCCTGAGCGAAGCGCAGATTCATGTGCTGGCTGCCTACGTATGGAGCCTGTCGCATGGAACTCGGGTAGCCCAGGCGCGATGAGCAAGACGCGCGCAAACACGATACCGATCTACCCGGCGGCGCCGGATGCCGCCGCCGAGGTGGTATCGATGTATGCCAAGCAGCCGACGATTTATGCCCGTTCGGTGCACGGCTGGTTTGCGGGCTGGCGCTGGGCGCTGGTCTGGCTCACGCAGTTGCTGTTCTACGGCCTGCCGTGGCTCAGTTGGAACGACCGGCCGGCGGTCTTGCTCGATCTCGCGGCTCGGCGCTTCTACATTGGGCCGCTGTTGCTCTATCCGCAGGATTTCATCTACCTGACGGGGCTGTTGATCGTGTCGGCCTACGGACTGTTCTTGTTCACGGCCGTGGCGGGGCGTCTGTGGTGTGGCTTCGCCTGCCCGCAAACGGTGTATACCGAAATCTTCATGTGGGTCGAGCGCAAGATCGAGGGCGACCGCATCGCTCGCATGAAGCGCGATGCCGGCCCTTGGACGGCCGACAAGCTGCTGCGCCGGGGCGCCAAGCAATTCGTCTGGATCAGCATCGGCCTGTGGACCGGCTTCACTTTCGTCGGCTATTTCACGCCGATCCGCGAACTGGCAGCCGAGGCCTTGGGCTTGTCGTTCGGTCCGTGGGAATGGTTCTGGGTCCTGTTCTATGGTTTTGCCACCTATGGCAACGCGGGCTACATGCGTGAGCAGGTCTGCAAATACATGTGTCCTTATGCGCGCTTCCAGAGCGCCATGTTCGACAAGGACACCCTGACCATCAGCTACGACCCCAATCGTGGCGAGCCGCGCGGATCGCGGCCGCGGTCGACCCCGCATGCGCAGGTCGCAGCGCAAGGCAAGGGTGACTGCATCGATTGCGGTCTGTGTGTTCAGGTCTGCCCGACCGGCATCGACATCCGCGATGGCCTGCAGTACGAATGCATCGGCTGTACAGCCTGCGTCGATGTGTGCAATGGCGTGATGGACAAGATGAGCTATCCGCGCGGCCTGATCCGCTACGCCACTGAAAACGAGCTGATCCACGGCTGGAGCAAGGCGAAGGTGTTGCGACGTGTTTTCAGGCCCCGGGTGCTCATCTACAGTGTGATCCTGCTGCTGATCTCGACTGCTTTCGTAGCCAGTCTGGCGCTGCGCAAACCGTTTCGGGTCGACGTGATCCGTGACCGCGGTGCCTTGGCTCGCCAGGTCGACGATGGTCAAATCGAAAATGTCTATCGTTTGCAGTTGATGAATGCCACCGAGTCGCCGCAGCGCTATCTGATCGGCGTCAGCGGTCAACCAGGCCTGTCGATTGCGTCGCAATCGCTGCAATCGGTCGACGTGGCCCCCGCCGATGCCCGCTGGGTTGTCATGATCGTGCGGATGCCCCCCGAGGCGGCCGCCAAGCTCGGTGGCGGTGCTCATCCGATGCAATTCGAAGTCAGTGCGGACTACGAGGCGGGCGGCAAGGCCAGCGTGATCGAACCATCGACCTTCGTGGTGCCGCGATGATCGGTCCCCAAAACCAGACAGCCCAGATGCGGCCCAACACCACCATGAACCCCATCTCAGCACCATTGCCAGGCGAGCGCGTCGCGGCGCCCGATCAGCTGATCGCGCCCGTGCAGGCGGACGAGCAACTGCAATGGTGGAGGGTGCCGATGGTCTGGATGGTGATTGCCGGGCCGCTGTCGGTGGTGATCGCCAGCCTGCTGACCGCTGTGATCGCCTGGCGCCACATCGACCCGGTCATCCTCGACGCGACCAGCGGCCGTGTCATCGGGCGCGCCGGCGACGAGTCCGCCACGCCGCAAGATCCAAAGAATCCGTTGGCCGCGGCACTGAAGGCACGCAACCACAGCGCCAGCGCGCGCAGCACCGGTACCCATGATGTCGAACGTCCCTAGCCTGATCCGGCAGTTGGTGATGACGGTCTTGTGGCCGGCATTTCTGGTGGCCGGTGTACTGGAAGCCTTGCTGTTCGTCGTGGTCGATCCCCGCGAGTTCCGCTGGTTTGGCGGCCCGTCGCTGGGCCTGTCGGTTTCGGCGGTCTACACCGTGACCTTTCTGATCATCTGGGCCCTGATGAGCGCATCGAGCTGGCTGACCGTCATGCTGTTGCGCAACGCGCCCACCGCCGACGCTGGCGCGCCGGGAGGTTCAACACGCATCGAGTTCTGAGCCGTCCGGCGCGGCCGCAGGTCGTGGGTGGCGCGCCTTCTTGCTTCAGCAGTTGCTGCTGTTGACGATCTGCTTCAGCCCGTCTTCGTCCAGCACGCGAATCTGCCGTTGCTTGACTTCGAGCAAGCCGTCGTCATGGAATTTCGAGAAGCTGCGACTGACCGTTTCGAGCTTCAGGCCGAGGTAGCTGCCGATTTCACTGCGGGTCATGCGCAGCACCAGTGAATGGGCTGAAAAGCCCCTCGAATGCAATCGCTGGGTCAGATTGAGAATGAATGCGGCGAGCCTTTCCTCGGCCCGCATGCTGCCCAGCAGCAGCATCACGCCCTGATCGCGAACGATCTCGCGGCTCATGATCTTGTGAAACTGGCGCTGCAATTCGACAAACCTGAGCGACAACGCTTCCAGGTCGTTGAACGGAATCACGCAGACCATCGAGTCCTCCAGTGCGATCGCATCGCAGGCATGGCGCTCCAGACTGATGCCGTCGAGGCCCAGCAACTCGCCGGCCATCTGGAAGCCGGTGACCTGCTCGCGGCCATCCTCGGAGCTGACACTGGTCTTGAAGAACCCGGTGCGCACGGCATACAGCGACGTGAACGGCTCACCGGTACGGAACAGCGCCTCGCCCCGGACAATGGTGCGCCGCGCCGCCACCAGCAGGTCGAGCTGTTCGAGCTCGTTGGCTGACAAACCCAGCGGCAGACACAGTTCCCGCAGGTTGCAGTTGGAACACGCCGCCTTGACGGTGTCGGCTCGTACTTGAATGACGGGTTGCATGACGTGGATTATCGACGATGCGATCTGTCGGGTTGCTGGCTCAACCGGGGTGGCGGATTCAAGGGTGGAATTCGCCTTGGTTGATTCATGTCAATGCATGCCGGCGATCTACGCGGCAAAGTCCAGTTCGATGAGAGTCATCGAAATTTCCGACCAGCGCACGCGTCCGCAAGCGGCTCCTGAAGCGGATGCGTTGCGCACGATGGACCAGGCCGGGCCCCGCTATACGTCGTACCCGACCGCCGACCGCTTCGTCGAGGCGTTTTCCGAATCCGACTATCGGCGCTCGCTCTGGACCCGCGTGCACGGTGTTCCGGTTGCGGCGAGTGCCGCGCCGCTGTCGATCTATGTCCATCTGCCGTTTTGTGAGTCGGTCTGTTATTACTGTGCCTGCAACAAGATCGTGACCCGCCATCACGACCGCGCCACGCCTTATCTGGAGGCGCTGGCGAAGGAAATTGCCCTGCACGTCGAACAGCTCGGTTGCACACAGCCGGTATCGCAGGTGCATCTTGGGGGCGGAACGCCGACGTTCTTGTCCGACCCTCAGTTGCGGCAACTGCTTGACCTGCTGCGCGCTGCATTCACGCTGTTGCCGAACGTGGAAATGGCCATCGAGATCGATCCACGCACGGTCGATCCACAGCGCCTTCGCGCACTCGCTGAAATGGGCTTCAATCGCATCAGTCTTGGCGTGCAGGATTTCGACCCGCAGGTCCAACGCGCAGTGCACCGTGAACAAAGCGAGGAGATGGTCCAGGCTTTGCTGGACCAGGCGCGCGTGCTCGGAATGGTGTCGACCAATCTCGACTTGATCTACGGCTTGCCGATGCAGACCATCGAGTCGATCGAGCGAACCGTCGGCAGCGTGATCAAGATGCGGCCCGATCGGATCGCCTTGTACGGCTATGCCCATCTGCCGCAGCGCTTCAAGCCGCAGCGCCGGATCCAGAGTTCGCAACTGCCTGCACCCGACATGCGGGTACGCATGCTGGCCAGGGCGATCGAAACCTTCACTGCGGCGGGCTACATCCACATCGGCATGGACCACTTCGCCCTGCCGACCGACAGTCTGGCCGTTGCCAAGGCAAGGGGCCTGCTGCATCGCAATTTCCAGGGTTACAGCACACGTCCCGATTGCGACCTGATCGGTCTGGGGGTCTCGGCCATCGGCAGCATCGGGGCAACCTACAGCCAGAACGCGAAGACGCTCGCAGAATATTACGATGCGCTCGATCAGGGGCTCTTTCCGGTGGTTCGCGGCATCAGCCTGAACCGGGATGATGTATTGCGGCGCGCCACTATCATGGCGCTGATGTGCCAGGGCCGGGTCGATTTCGATCAGGTGTCGCAGGCACATCTGGTCGACATGCAGAATTACTTTGCCCTCGAGATGAAAGCGCTGGAGCCGCTGCAGCGTCAGGGTCTGGTCAAGGTCGGCCCGCTGGCGATCGAGGTTACCGAGCAGGGGTGGTTCATGATTCGTGCAATTGCGATGGTGTTCGACCGTTATTTGCGCGCCGACCGCCAGCGGGTGCAGTTTTCGCAGATCGTCTGATGGCTCGGTTGCGTGCTTGCCCGCGGGTGTCCGAAACGCCATGAACTCGACCCTGTGGCTCAGCGCCTTGCTGATGGGCCTGGTTGGCGGACCGCATTGCCTGGCCATGTGTGGCGGCGCCTGCGCGGCGTTGGCGGGTCGCTGCGGTGGCCAGCGGCCACGGCGCGCCCTGCTGGCCTGGCAGTTCGGTCGGTTGCTGGCCTATTCGGCAGCTGGTGCCGCCGCGGCCAGCAGTGTCGCGCTGCTGGGTGACTGGGGCCGTCAACTTGCATGGCTGCGGCCCTGGTGGTTGATGCTGCATCTGGGCGCTCTGGCACTTGGCGCGTGGATGCTCTGGCAGGGCCGGGCGCCTGCCTGGCTGGGCGGTACACCCGAGTTGGCGCAGGCTGCAGGCCGTTCGCAGAAGCGCTCAGCGGTGCTGCAGCCAGCGTTGGCCTGGGCGATGGTTGACGGTCCTCGTCCGGCTGCTGCTGGCGCAGGGAGCGAGCCGGGCAATTCAAGATCGGCATCGGCGAGGCGTCGCGACGACCATTGGATGCAGGCCGCTGCAGCCGGTCTGGCCTGGGTCGCGCTGCCTTGTGGTCTGCTGCATGCGGCACTGCTGACGGCCGCGCTGGGATCGACCGCGGTCGACGGCGCGGTTGCGATGGCCTTGTTTGCGATCGGCTCCGGCGTCAGCCTGTGGCTCGGGCCGAGCCTCTGGATCGCTCTGACCCGGTATTTGCCGGGTCATTTGTCGAGCCATCGTGGATGGCGCCGGCTGCAGGCCTTCGGGCCGGTGCAGGCCACGCGGGTGGCCGGGGCGCTGCTGGCCGCGGCATCCGGCTGGGCAGTTTGGCAGGCGGTGCTCGGGCCGGCAATCGACGCGTTCTGCGCGTGAAGCGCGCGCTTTGTCATGCCCATGCCGATGCCTGGGCGAGCCTCGCCTAAAATGAGCCCCCGTTTCTTCATACCCGGAAGAATCGATCTTGCGGAGAAAAATCACCATGTCGCAGCTTGTCAAAGTGCCCGAAGGCGGGCAGAAGATCACCATCAACGCCGACTATTCGTTGAACGTGCCCGACCAGCCGATCATCCCGTTCATCGAGGGTGACGGCACCGGCGCTGACATCACGCCGGTGATGATCAAGGTTGTCGATGCTGCGGTGGCCAAGGCCTACGGCGGCAACAAGAAGATTCACTGGATGGAGATCTACGCTGGCGAGAAGGCCACCCAGGTCTACGGGCCCGATGTCTGGCTACCCGAAGAGACGTTGGCGCTGCTGCGCGATTACGTGGTGTCGATCAAGGGCCCGCTGACGACTCCGGTGGGTGGTGGCATCCGTTCACTCAATGTCGCGTTGCGCCAGGAACTCGACCTGTATGTCTGCCTGCGGCCGGTGCAGTATTTCAAGGGCGTGCCGTCGCCGGTGAAAGAGCCGGAAAAGATCGACATGGTGATCTTCCGCGAGAACTCCGAAGACATCTACGCCGGCATCGAATACGAGGCCGAAAGCGACAAGGCGAAAAAGCTGATCAAGTTCCTGCAGGACGAGCTGGGCGTCAAGAAGATCCGATTCCCGAATACTTCGGGCATCGGCATCAAGCCGGTGTCCCGCGAAGGCACCGAGCGGCTGGTGCGCAAGGCCATCCAGTACGCGATCGACAATGACAAGCCCAGTGTGACGATCGTCCACAAGGGCAACATCATGAAGTTCACCGAAGGGGCGTTCCGCGACTGGGCCTACAAGCTGGCGCAGACCGAATTCGGCGCCGAGCTGATCGATGGCGGACCGTGGTGCAGATTCAAGAATCCCAAGACCGGGCGCGAAATCACTGTCAAGGACTCGATCGCCGATGCCTTTCTGCAGCAGATCCTGCTGCGTCCGGCCGAATACTCTGTGATCGCAACGCTGAACCTGAACGGCGATTACATCTCTGATGCATTGGCAGCGCAGGTTGGCGGAATCGGCATCGCGCCTGGCGCCAATCTGTCCGATTCGGTAGCGTGTTTCGAGGCAACCCATGGCACCGCGCCGAAATACGCCGGCAAGGACTATGTCAATCCGGGTTCGGAAATCCTCTCGGCCGAGATGATGCTGCGCCACATGGGCTGGACCGCAGCGGCCGACCTTATCCTTGCATCGATGGAGCGGGCGATCGCCAGCAAAAAGGTCACCTACGACTTTGCGCGCCTGATGGACGGGGCGACGCAGGTTTCGTGCTCCGGGTTCGGGCAGGTGATGATCGACCATATGTGATGCGGTCCCGGGGCGTCTCCCGACGCCCCAGGTGATCCCACCAAAGACCCCAGATCGATGATTCGACTGGGGTTTTTGTCTTTCGCGTCTCCGGCTGCTTCTTGACATCTTTGCATCGAAAGCGGTCGAGACACCTGTCGGCGGCTTCGCTGAAGCCTGCGGACCGCGACCTCGGCAGCGCGATCGTGCGCGACTTCGGCGAGATTCCAGAGGTGCGCGCCACGATGGCTCGGTCGGCTGCGCAAAGGGAGCGATTTCGCATACGCCTTGAGTTAAACATCGCTTGCCACGTACGGACAATTGCCGTACATTCAACACGGGGAGCTCATCATGACCAACCAAGACACCTCCGACACCACCCGCGACGCCCGGCTCGAAGCCCGTGTGTCCGCGGCGCAGAAAGGCCTGCTCCAACAAGCGGCGGCGCTTTCCGGCCGCA
>JBDTQC010000110.1:0-8832 GCA_039932405.1 Ideonella sp. | reverse complement strand
CGGTGACCCAGCGCTTGCCGGTCGGCACGGAGGCCGCGCCGGAGTGGGGCTTCCTGATGTGCCTGCCGGTTTATCGCAAGAATCTGCCGGTCGACACGCTCGCGCGCCGTCGGGCCAACCTGGAGGGTTGGATTGTCGCCAGCTTCCGGATTGGCGATCTGATGTCCACGTTGTACGGCGAAGGCACGCCTGGTCTGAATGTCAAGATCTACGACGGCGTGGACGTGAGCGACGCCAGCCGGCTATATGCGACCGGTCTCATCGCGGCCAATCATGCGGCTTTCGAAGCCCAGGAGTATGTCGGGTTTGCGGGCCATTCGTGGACGCTGGTGGTGCGCAGCACCCCGGAGTTCGAGCGCCGCTTCAGCAACGACTCGGCACAGATCATTGCGATCTCGGGCGTCGGCCTGAGCCTGGTTCTGGCCTTGTTGACCTGGCAATTCTTGACCGGCCGAGAACGGGCTCATGCGACTGCGCAGGAAATGACGCGCCAATTGCGCGAGCGCTCGGAACAGTATCGTCGGATCGTCGAAACTGCCGACGAGGGGATCTGGATGGTCGACGCCCAGGGCCTGACCTCGTTCGTCAATCCGAAGATGCAGCAGATGCTCGGCTACTCGGCCGACGAACTGGCTGGCCGCGCCTGGACCGATTTCACGGACGACGCTGGTGGGCGGGCACTCGAGGGTTTTGTCACCGACTCGTCACGCAACAGTCGGTCGCAGGCGCTCGAGATCTGCTTTCGCCGCAAGGACAGCACCGAATTGGTCGGCAGCTTGTCGGTCAGTCCGATTCTCAGCGAGTCGGGAGGCCTGACCGGTTGTCTGGCGATGGTGACCGATGTCACGCGACACAAGCAGGCAGAAGCCAACCGTGCCCACCTCGAAACGCAGCTGCGCCAATCGCAGAAGATGGAAGCCATCGGTACGTTGGCGGGTGGTGTCGCTCACGATTTCAACAATATCCTGGCGTCGATACTGGGCAATGCAGCATTGCTCCAGCAGGACCTGGGAGCCGAGCATCCTGCGGCTGGCCGCTTGGAGCAGATCTGTCTGGCTGGCAAGCGCGGACGCAGTCTGGTTCAGCAGATCGGTGCCTTCAGCCGCCGCGAGCCGCAGGAACGGATCAGGCAGCCGCTGCGACCGCTGCTCGATGAAGCAGTCAAGTTGCTGCGATCAACGCTGCCGGCGCAGGTCGAGATCGACCTGCGCCTGAGCGACGCGCCGCTCGAGATAAGCGCCGACGCGACCCAACTGCAGCAGGTCCTGATCAACCTGTGCACCAATGCCTGGCACGCGATGACCGACGGCAAAGGTTGCATCGTCATTGCACTGGACAGCATTCGGCTCGATGGCGCGATGGCTGAGCGTCTGGGTCGTCTGGCGCCTGGTCGATATGCCCATCTGCGGGTGGCCGATGATGGATGCGGAATGACGGAAGCCGTTCGTTTGCGCATCTTCGAGCCGTTCTTCACCACCAAGGCGATCGGCAAGGGGACCGGCCTGGGGCTGTCGGTGGTGCACGGCATCATTGCCTCGCACAGCGGCGCAATCACTGTCGAGACCGTGCCGGGGAGGGGCAGCAGCTTCGACATGTATTTTCCGCTCACTGCAGCCACCGTTTCGTCCGCCCTGGAGCAGACGGCAAGCGTCGCTTCAGTTGCCGCAAGCGTTCGGGGCAGCGGTCAGCATGTGCTGTATGTCGACGACGACCAGGTGATGGTGGTGATGGTCGAAGCGCTGCTGCATCGGGCCGGTTACCGGGTAACCAGCCTTTCCGATCCGAGGCAGGCGCTGGCACGAGCCTGTCAGGTGGAAGACCCCATCGATCTGCTCGTCACCGATTTCAACATGCCTGATTTGTCAGGAGTCGACCTGGCCCGCGAGTTGGGTCGCAAGCGCCCGACGATTCCGATTGTCATCACCTCCGGCAACATCACAGACACCTTGCGAAGTGATGCGCGGCAGGCGGGCGTGCGCTACCTGTTGCAGAAGGAGTTCACGCTGGAGCGTTTGAGCCTTCTGGTACACGGTGTCTTCGAGGATGCCGACGGTCTTGCATCGGCGAGCACCGACCGCATGCGTTCGGAGCTGACCTGACGCAACGTCCGATCTGACAGGCCCGTCACTGGAGCGGCGCGATCACGCGCCAGGGCTCGACAGCAATTCCTTGCGGCAATGCGCTGCCACCACCGTGTGCAACTGCGAACTCGTGTAAGGCTTGAGCAGCAACGAGTCCATCCCGACAGAGCGGCACTGTGCCTCCACCTCCAGACCGGCCTGGCCGGTGACTGCAATCACCGGCGTGGGTGATGCTGCGCGGCGCGCTTCGTCGATTCGCAGTCGTCGGGTCGCCTCCAGTCCGTCCATCTCGGGCATCTGAAGGTCCATCAGGATCAGGTCGAATGCTTCTCCTTGCGCCGCCTCGACCGCTGCACGTCCGCCGCTGACCAGCTTCACTTGCGCCCCGATCAACTCGAGCATCGCCTTGCCGACGATCTGGTTGACCGGGTTGTCATCGACCAGCATGACCCGCAATGGCTGGGTTGTCGACAGTGACGGGCCGGCCTCCGGCTGCGTGCTGAAAGCCCACGTCAGTGCCTCGCGCATCGCATTCCACCGGGGCGGCCTGAAAACCTGCCATACCGCGTCAAAGACGCCAAGCGCGGCATCCTGGGCCACGCTGTTGATGACAATGACGCGGCGATTGATGTCACGCACGCCACCAAGGATCGCAGGCAGCAGATCGACGCATCGCCCATGTCCGACCCACGCATCGATCATGATGGCTTGCGATTGCACCGCGCCTTGCGCCCATTCGGCCTCGCTCGGCAGGTGGTCGACAAAGCGACAGCCGGTTCCCATTGCGTTCAGCAGAAATTGCAGTTGAATCTGCAGCGGTGCGCTGGCGCCCACCACCCACACGCGTCCGGGGGGCGGCTTTTCGGGCGTGCCTGCGGAGGCGCCGGTGGCGGTCGATCCGCAGCTTGTGCAATCGACCTCCAGGACGAAGCAGCTGCCTTGACCCGGATGGCTGCGGACCGTGACTTCGCCGCCCATCGCGCGGGCAAAATCACGACAGATCGACAGCCCCAACCCGGTGCTGTATGCCTGCTCTCCGGCCGGCGCCGCGCTGACGAAACGCTCGAAAATGGTGTCGATCTCGGCTGCTGCCAGGCCTGCTCCCGTGTCGCGGACCTCGATCTGCAGCGTGTGCTGAAGACTCTGCAACAAATGCACGTGCACGACTCCTCGCTGCGTGAACTTGACGGCATTCGAAACCAGGTTGGACAAGATCTGCCGGATTCGCATGGCGTCGCCGAGCAGGACGTGCGGCACCTCGGGATCGGCAGTCCAGATGATCTCGATGCCCTTGCGATGGGCCTGTGGCGCGAACAGCTCGATGACTTCGGCCACCAACTGGTGTGGCAGATAGGGGTCGCGCCCGGGCTTGGCTGGTCCGGCTTCGCTCTTGGCTTCATCGAGCACGGCGGTCACCAGATTGAGCAGCCGTTCAGCACTCTGGCGCTGGATCGACAGCAGTTGCCGCTGCACCGGCGACATCGGTTGCTGGGCCAGCAACTGGGTTGCGCCGACGATCCCCGTCATCGGCGTGCGAATTTCGTGGCCGAGTTCCGCCACCGTATTGGCCCGGCGTTCAGCCAGGCGGCGGGCGTCGTCGCGTTCGGCTTCGGTCCATTTCAGCGCCGATTCGAGCAAGGCCTCCAAACCACGACGGCGACGCTGGCTGATCAGCGCCGCCGTCCCGATCAGGATGATTGCAACCAGCAGCGCCATCACGCGCGCCGCTCGGCGCCGAAAGGGTTGCTTGCGGTGTTGGCGATCAACCCGACCGACGTGGCCCAGCTGACAGCGGCAGTCCACGCTGCGAGCCAGCAGCCGAGCAACCAGCCGATGCGCACCAGGCCGGCGATCAGCACGACCGCGACGGTGGTCAAGCCGTAGATGACGCCCGCCGCATTGCTGCCGCGCTGCACGACAATCACGCCACAGATCCCTGCGAGCATTAACGCCGCCAGCACGACCAATGCGGGCATGTACTTGTCGTTTCGCCCGGCCCACCAAGTCAAGATGATGCTCGCCAGCAACGCGCTGACGATCGGCCACAGCAGCGCCGAGCCAGGCGTTCTCCAGACGATCATCGCGACGTACAACGTGCACACGGCAAGCAGCGCGACGAACAGCAGCATGTAGAACTGTCGGTTCGCACGGTCCCGAATGCCGCTGGCCTGATCCCGGAATCGAACGAGCGGGTGCTCCATCGAGCGGTCATCCAGGGACATGGTTGTAAAGATTTGGCTTGTGGTCGGTCGCTGCAAGTCTAGTCGGAGGCGCGTTGACTGTTCTCGAGTGACTGACGCCTAGAGTCGTCCAGGGTGGTTCCTGATGGACGCCGGCGGCGCGATCTTTTACGCTTGGAAGCCGACACATCGATCGCCGTTCCACCATTGCCACTGATGCCAGTTTCTCCTGCTCCTGAAAAATCCGCCGCGGCCGGCAGCGCTGATTCGATCGCATCGAAACCGCCTCAGGGATTCGAAGTCGCGCTGCGCGTGCTGGCCTGGCGCGCTCCCTTCGACTGGATTGCAGCTGGCACGCGCGACTTGCTTCGCGCACCGGCCATCGGTCTGTTTTATGGCGCCTGCTTCATGGCGATGGGCTGGGCCCTTGTCACGGTCTTCGCGCAGGCACCAGCCTGGGTGCTGGCGCTGTCGGCCGGCTTCCTGTTGATGGGCCCGTTTCTTTGCCTCGGTCTTTATCACGTCAGCCGTGAACTGGAGGCTGGCCGACGCCCGAGTTTTACCGGATCGTTGTTCGCCTGGCGTACGCGGACCGGGACGCTGTCGATATTTGCGTTCGTGCTGCTGGTACTCGAAATGCTTTGGGGCCGCGCCAGCCTGGTGGTGTTTGCCCTCAGCTTCGACGGCATGCCGGATTTCCGCGGCAGTCTGCTGGCACTCGTCGATCCCGAAAATCTCGACTTCATCATTGCCTACCTGACCGTCGGGGCACTGTTCGCGGGCTTGATATTTGCAGTCAGCGTGGTCTCGATGCCGCTGATCCTCGACCGGCAGACCGATGCGATCACTGCGGGCCTGACCAGCATCCGCCTGGTGCTGGGTCAGCCCGGCGTGATGCTGCTGTGGGGCGCCTTGCTGAGCGCAGGCATTTTCGTGGCGATGTTGCCGTGGTTTGCCGGTCTGCTGGTGGTCGGCCCGATTGCCGGGCATGCGAGCTGGCACGCCTACCGTGCGGCGGTCGCGGCCGGCTGAACGCTCCTCAGGTGATCACGGTCGGCCGGGTGCGCCCGGTGCGCTCACGAATACCGGCGAGCTGGTCGGCCAGCGCGATCAGGCCTGCCAGCGCCAGCTGGGTTTCTATGCCATGCGCTGCCGGATCGGGTTCGAATCGTTCGAGGTAGACCCGCAGGGTTGCTCCTTCGGTACCGGTGCCCGACAGTCTGAAAACGATGCGTGACCCGTCAGTCAGGCCGATGCGTATCCCTTGGGCCGCACTGACGGTCCCGTCGATCGGATCGGTATACGAAAAATCGTCGGCACTGGCGATCTGATGGCTGGCAATCGATTGGCCGGGCAGGATTGGCAGCGATTCGCGCAAGTGACTCATCAGCCCGTTCGCAGCCGCGGTGTCGACACCTTCGTAGTCGTGTCGCGAATAGAAATTGCGGCCATATCGGCGCCAGTGGTCACGCACGATCTGCTCGACCGACAGGGCGCGTGCGGCAATGATGTCGAGCCAGAACAGAACGGCCCAGATGCCGTCTTTTTCCCGCACATGATCGGAGCCGGTGCCGGCACTTTCTTCGCCACACAATGTGACCTGTCCGGCGTCCAGCAGGTTGCCGAAAAATTTCCAGCCGGTCGGCGTTTCGTGACAGGCGATGCCCAGTGAGTGCGCGACGCGGTCGACCGCTGCGCTGGTCGGCATCGAGCGCGCGACGCCTTTCAGGCCGCCCGCATAGCCCGGCACCAGATGCGCATTGGCAGCCAGCACGGCCAGACTGTCGCTCGGGGTGACGATGAAGTGCCGGCCGACGATCATGTTGCGGTCGCCGTCACCGTCGCTGGCGGCGCCGAAGTCTGGTGCGTCGGCGCCGAACATCCGGCCGATCAGCTGATCGGCGTAGGTCGGATTGGGATCGGGATGACCGCCACCGAAATCAGCCAGCGGCGTACCGTTGATCACACTGGATGGATCCGCGCCGAGCCGCTTGACAAAAATCTCGTTCGCATAGGGCCCGGTGACTGCATGCATCGCATCGAAACACATCCGCAAGCGTCCGGTCTGCAACAGCTTGCCGATGCGCTGGAAGTCGAACAGCGTGGCCAGCAGATCGGCATGGTCGGTCACCGGATCGATGATCTCCACCATCAGCGTGCCGACCTGCTGGCTGCCGATCCGGCTCAGGTCGATATCGGGCGTGTCAATCGTCAGATAGCGGCTGATCGATTGCGTGTTGGCGTAGATCGCCTCTGTGATCCGTTCCGGTGCCGGACCGCCGTTGCCGATGTTGTACTTGATGCCGAAATCGCCATCGACTCCACCCGGGTTGTGGCTGGCCGACAGGATGATGCCGCCGAAGGCCTGGCGCTTGCGGATCACGCAACTGGCCGCCGGTGTCGACAGGATGCCGTGCTGTCCGATCAGCAAGCGCGCGAGGCCGTTGGCCGCGGCCATCCGAACGATGATCTGGATGGCGCGGTCGTTGAAGAAGCGGCCATCACCGCCAAGCACCAGCGTCTGTCCGGCGATTCCCGACAACGAATCGAACATCGACTGCACGAAGTTTTCGAGATAGGGTGTGTGTTGAAAGACCGCGACCTTCTTGCGCAAGCCGGAGGTACCCGGACGCTGGCCGGCGATCGGCTGGGTAACGACGGTTCGCGGATTCATTTGGGATCTCCCGTTTTGCCGATTGTCAGCCAGCCGTCGTTTCGTCGATGTCCCTGCCGGCGCGTCGCCGAAATCGGCTTGGCTAAACTCGCTGTTCCCTGATTCGCTATCTCGCCATGTCCGGTCTGAATGCCAGCTCCAAGAAAAACCCGCCGCAACCAACCGCATTGACGGTGCATCAGCAGTCGAGGGTGCTTGAAGTCGGATTCGCTGACGGCCGTGAATTCCGCATCCCGTTCGAACTGATGCGTGTCTATTCACCGTCGGCCGAGGTGCAAGGCCATGGTCCGGGGCAGGAGGTCTTGCAGACAGGCAAACGCGAAGTCGGTCTGGTCTCTCTGGAACAGGTCGGCAACTATGCCGTGCAGCCTGTCTTCTCCGATGGTCACAGCACCGGCATCTTCTCCTGGGACTACCTTTATTTTCTGGGGTCCCAACAGACCGAGTTGTGGCAGCAGTACGAATCTCGGCTGCAAGCGGCAGGAGTCGGCCGCGATGCGCCGATGATCGAAGCCACCGGCTCCGCCTGTGGCAGCCACAAACATTGAGCGCTCGGAGCATGGCATGAGCGACACCCATTTCGGGTTCCAGACGGTCGATGAGAAGCAGAAGGCCGGCCGCGTGCGTGGTGTCTTCGATTCCGTGGCCTCGAAATACGACGTCATGAACGATCTGATGTCGATGGGGCTGCATCGGGCCTGGAAGGCCTATACGGTTGCGGTTGCCGATGTGCGCGACGGCGACAAGGTGCTCGATCTGGCCGGTGGCACCGGCGATCTCGCGCGTGCGTTTGCGAAGAAGGTCGGCAGCAGCGGCACCGTCGTGCATACCGATATCAATGAGGCGATGCTGCGCCAGGGCCGCGACCGGCTCGAAGACGAAGGCCTGCTGCTACCGACCGTGCTGTGCGATGCCGAGAGCTTGCCGTTTGCCAGCGCGAGCTTCGATCGCGTGACCGTGGCATTCGGTCTGCGCAACATGACCCACAAGGATCGCGCGCTGAGCGAGATGAGCCGCGTACTGAAGCCGGGCGGACGCCTGCTGGTGCTCGAATTCTCGAAGATCGCCGAGCCGCTGGAAAAGGTCTACGACTGGTACTCGTTTCGCATCTTGCCGGGCATCGGCAAACTGGTTGCCGGCGACGCCGACAGCTACCGCTATCTGGCCGAATCGATCCGTGTCCATCCCGGCCCTGCCGAATTGAAGGCGATGATGAAGACCGCTGGCTTCGGTCATGTCGATGTTCATCCGTTGACGGCCGGCGTCGTGGCCTTGCACGTGGGCATCAAATGCTGATGCCCGGGCTGGTCATGCTGAGCAGCCACGCCGTCGGCTGGACTGGCTGGCGCCGGCTTTCGAGCTTTCGCAAGGGTCGCAAGGCGCGGCGCTCGGTTGTCAAGCCGTCGGTGATCACATTGCCGGCCGAACTCGATGCCGGCCATCTGCTGGATGCCGTGCGTCAGCAGTTCATCAGCCTGCAGGCAGCCTGGGACGCTGCCGATCGCAGCACGCTGGGTGCACTGACCACACCGCAGATGTTCGACGAGATCTGTGCCCACTTTCCTCCGGTGGGCAGTCCGCCCAATCGCACCGATGTGCTGTCGGTGCAGGCGCGTCTGCTGGGCTTCGACGACCTCGACTCGGCATGGCTGGCCACCATCGAGTTCAGCGGCATGATCCGCGAATCTCCGGATCGCGATGCGACCCCGTTTTGCGAGTTGTGGCTGCTGACCCGCGACTGTCAATCGCCATCCGACGCGTCGCTAGGCGCGCCCTGGCTGCTGGCCCGGCAACAGGCGCTCATGTAGCAGTCGGCGCGCGCCGGCGCGCCGCGGACCGGCTGCGACATGCGTCGAGCGCCGATCAGCTGCGGCCGTAGGTATCCTCGTAGCGAACG
>JBDTQC010000109.1:0-8854 GCA_039932405.1 Ideonella sp. | reverse complement strand
CCTCCGTGCTGCGCACTGCGGGATTCGCGCTTGGGAGCGGCCCGGCGCGCTCATGCTGCCACTCCTTCGGCCGCGGCCGCTAGCCCCAAGCGTTTCGCGATCACCTCGCGCCCGCCAGCCTTCATCCATTCATCAACCTTCTTGGCGTAGTTGACAACTTCCGAGATCGCACTGTCGAAGCCGAAGAAGCGATAGGGAACGCCGAGTGAATCGCAGGTATCGGCCAATGCGCCAAAGCCGCGGATCAGGTTCGGGCCGCCACGCCCGACCACGACGAACAGCGGTGTCGGGCCTTGCGAAGAAAAGTGCTCGCGCAAGGCATCGCCCATCGCGCGCAGCGTTTCGTGGATATCGGTGTTGTTCGATTTGCCACCGATGATGAACAACACATTCGACTGTTTCAAGAAGTGGCGGTAGCAGATGCGCGCCACCTCCTTCATCTTTTCGTAAGGCGGGTTGCCACCAAAATCGGAGCTGATGCTGGCCGCCTCGCCGAGCACCTCGGTCACCAGACTGTTGGCCCCACCACCGAAGGTCGGCGCGAGAATCGTGCCTTTTTCGTTGATCACGAACACGTCCGACTGGCCCTGGTGGGTGCGCAGCTCGTTGACTTCCTGTTCGAAGGCGCCGATATCGGCGGCGAACAGGTGTTCAGGCAAGCCGAGCCGTGCAACCCGCGGATCGTCGCGGTCGAAGCCGCATTTGAAATCGCAGGCCACCGGCGTCAGGCGGCCCTTGCCGTCGGCCAACATGCGGATCGGATTCAGTTCGAGCGTGGTCATGCCGTAGTGGTGCATCAGCTCCCACAGCTTCGGCAGGTGCTGCACCAGCGGCGAGACGATCTCGCGCGGCGCGCCGATATCGGCGAGCGCGTTGGCGATCACGAAAGCCTTCAGCCCGGTCAAAGCGTCGAACGGCACGGTGATGATTTCGTCCTTGCCCAGCTCCTCGATATCGACGCCACCACGGTGCGTGATGGTGATCGTCGGTGCGCGAAACCGAGTGTCGTCGGTGATCGAGAAATAGACCTCGTGCTCGGCCGGCACACCGCCTTCGAAGGTCACGCCGTTTGCCTTCGCGGTGGCATTGCCGTGTTTGTGCTCGGCGAAATACAGGCGCTCCTTCTCGGCCAACGCACCCCGCAGATCAGAGGCTCGGCCGATCAGACCAGACTTGCCTTTCTTGCCGACGCCGCCTTTGAACAGCGGCTTGATGAAGACCTGGCCATGGCGCTTGATCAGCTCGCTGATCTGGTCTTCCGACGCATCCGGGCCGAGTACTTCGGCGATCGGAAAATCGACCAGCTTCAGCAGCCTGGATCCGTACAACATTCCGGTGATTTGCATGACTTTGCTCTCTTTCGAAGGGACGAGTTGTCCCCCGACGTGCTGCGTGGCGCGCCGAAAGACTGTTGCAGAAAGGGTTTAGGCGGGAGTGACTTCGGTGCGGCCCTTGCGGCCGAACTTGCGCACCAGCGGCGGCACGATGACCATCGCGGCTGCGCATACCCACAGACCGATCGATATCGGGCTTTCGAACAGGATGCCGACTTCGCCGTTGGTGATCGACAGCGCGCGGCGCAGGTTCTGCTCCATCAGGTCGCCGAGCACGAAGCCGAGGATCAGCGGGGCCATCGGCACATTTTGCTTGCGCAGCAGGTAGCCGACGAAGCCGAAGCCAGCCATCAGCATCAGGTCGAAGGTGGTGGCGTGCACCGCATAGACACCGACCGTGCTGACCGCCAGGATGCCAGGGACCAGTATCCAGTTCGGCATTTTCAGCACCTTGGTGAAGACGCCGACCAAGGGGATGTTGATGAACAGCAGGATGATGTTGGCAACGAACAGCGACGCGATCAGACCCCACACCAGCGTCGGTTGCTGCGTGAACAGCGCCGGACCCGGCGTGATGTTGTACAGAGACAGCGCACCGACCATCACCGCGGTGGTGCCGGAGCCTGGCACGCCCAGCGTCAGCATCGGCACGAATGAACCCGCTGCCGAGGCGTTGTTGGCGGCTTCCGGCGCTGCAACGCCGCGAATGTCACCTTCACCAAAGGTGCCGCTGTCGCCGGCCAGGCGCTTCTCCATCGAATACGTCATGGCGCTGGCAATGGTTGCGCCGGCACCGGGCAATACGCCGACGACGAAGCCAACGACGCTCGAGCGCAGCGTCGGCAGCCAGGTGAGTTTCATCTCGACCCAGTTGAACAGATTGCGGCCGGTCTCCTTGATCATCCCGGCGCTGCTGTGCTGGTTTTCGAGCATCAGCAAGATCTCACTGATCGAGAACACACCGATCACGACGACGATGAACTGGATGCCATCGGACAGGTGGACGTTGTCGCCGGTGAAGCGGTAGACGCCTGAATTGGAATCCAGACCGACCGTGGACAGCGACAGACCGATAACGGCTGCGAGCGCCGCTTTCATCGGCGCATCGCCCATCAGACCGGCAATGCAGGCAAACGCAAAACACATCAGCGCGAAATATTCTGCAGGACCGAAGGCCAGCGCCCAGCGCGCCAGCAGTGGCGCGAACATCACGATGCCCACGGTCGCAACCATCGAACCGACGAACGAACTCCAGGCCGAGATCGACAGCGCCACCCCACCCATGCCCTTGCGCGCCATCGGGTAACCGTCCAGCGTGGTCATGATGGCACCGGCGTCGCCCGGCACGTTGATCAGGATCGACGAGATGCGCCCGCCGTATTCACAACCGACATACACCGCGGCAAGCAGGATCAAGGCCGTTTCCGGCGGCAGCTTCAGCGCGAAGGCCAGCGGCATCAGGATGGCAACGCCGTTGATGGGTCCAAGGCCGGGCAACATGCCGACAATGGTGCCGAGGAATGCGCCGATTGCGGCCACCATCAGGTTCATCGGCGACAAGGCAACGCCGAAGCCGGTCATGAGGTATTGAAGCGTTTCCATCACCGACCCCCGAAGATGAAGCTGAGGACGCCGGTCGGAAGCACCACGTCGAGCGCCTTGTCGAACAGCAGATAAAAGCCGAGGCCCAGCCCGATGCCGCCGAGCAACGATTGTTTCCAGGTGCCGCCGAAGGCCATGCCCACGGGCACCGCCATCAACGCGGTGGCGAGCGTGAAGCCCAGCGTCTGAAACAAGAATGCGTAGACAAAAACAGTCACCGCGCTGAGCCCGATCAGCTTGAATGAGCCCGCGGGGAATGGATTGGCGACGAGGGTCGGCCTGACCACCAGCCAGGCGCCTCCGATGGCCATCAACACAGCCAGCAGCCGCGGAAACGCGCGTGGCCCGACCGGTTCATACGAGATGGCCGGCGCGTATGACTGCGCCGCCCAGGCCATGCCTGCAGCCGCGACCACGCACACCGCACCAAGAATGCGATCACTCATGAATTTCTCCGTTGGTTGGGCCGCGCCGCGCGCGGTTGTCGAGAAGGCGGACCCGCCCTCTCGATGGTGGTGGATCGGTCGCGCGCGTCTCAGCGAGCGGCGACCGATGCCTTGCTCACCTTATTTGGCGACTGCCAGACCGAAGTCTTGTACCAGTTTGCGGTATTCGCTGACCCGCTTCTTGATGTAGGCATCGGCCTCCGGGCCGACCATGTCGAACGGGAACAGCCCACGTTCGGCACGCAGCTTGCTGTAGGCCGGGGTGGCCATCATCTTCTTGAAGGTGTCGCTCCAGACCTTGAAATCGGCGTCGCTGACTTTCGGGCCCATGAAGAAGCCGCGGATGATTGGCCACTCGACATCGACGCCCTGCTCCTTGGCGGTCGGGATCGAGGCCAGGTCGCCCGGCAGTCGCTTGTCGGCCATCACGGCCAGCACGCGGATCTTGGAGCCGGCCTTCTGCTGTTGCACCGCTTCCGATGCATCGCCCGAGTAGACCTGCACGTGACCACCCTGCAACGCGGTGATGGCTTCACCGCCCCCTTCGAACGCGACGAAGCGCATCAATTTCGGATCGAGCCCGGCGGCCTTTGCAACCAGCGCGGCCTTCATCCAGTCTTGGCTGCCCACCGTTCCACCAGCACCGAACACGACCTTGGTCGGGTCAGCCTTGACCGCAGCAATCACGTCTTTCAGGGTTTTGTAAGGCGAGCTTTCGCTGACGATGACCGCGCCATAGTCGGCACCGATGGCGGACAGCCAGCGCACGTCGTTTTCGTTGTAGCGACCGAACTTGCCTTGGGCAAGGTTTAGAAGCGAGCCACCCGAGAACGCGATGATGGTGTTGTTCTCGTCCGGACGTTGCGCAACGACGGCGTTGTACGCCACCGCACCGATGCCGCCAGGCATGTAGGTGACGCGCATCGGATCGGCAACGTATTTGCCTTCGAGCAGCGCCGATTGCGCCAGTTTGCAGGTCAGATCGAATCCACCGCCGGGTTTGGCCGGTGCGATGCATTCGGTCTTGTCGAGCGGGCCGGCAACAGCCGCAAATGCGGCACCAGCGACAACCAGCGCGAGCAGGGAGGACTTGCGGTTCATCAGTTTGTCTCCTAGGGTGAAAGCAGCCCCACTGCAAAGTTGGTGGGGAAGTCGTCACTGTAGCCAATTGCCCCTTTCAGTCGCCTTTCAAACAATGCGACCAAACATCAGTGTTAACCCTCAGCTCGAGTTCCTGTATGCGCCGTTCCGCCATCGCCGGCCAGCGGCAGGCTCAGTGTGGCGGACAAACCCCGTCCTCGCGGTCCCTGCGCGAGCTCCAGCCGTCCGCCAAGGCCCTGCGCGACCGACCGAACGATCGCCAGGCCGAGTCCTGTGCCTGGCTGGTTGGTATTGCTGCCGCGAAAAAACCGTTCGCAGGCGCGTGGCAGCTCAGCCGGCGGAATGCCGGGCCCGTCGTCGACCACTGCGATGGTTGCGAACTGCGCTTCCTTGGCCAACTTGACAGTGATCTGGCCGCCACGCGGCGTGTAACGAATCGCGTTGTGCAGCAGATTCGACAAGGCCTCCTTCAGCAGTCCGGCGTGCGCCATGACCCACAACGCCTGCCCTGAGCCTTCGAGACCCAGGTCGATCCCGCCTTCGCGCGCCTCACTCCACCAGTGCCGGGTCAGATCCTCGGCCAACCGGCTGGCGTCGACCGGCTCGAGGGTGATCTCGGTGCTGTCGGTGCGAGCCAGCGCCAACATCTGGTTGGTCTGCCGCACCGTCTCGTCGAGCTGGGTCTTGATCGCTTGCAGGGCGCTGCGCTGCTCCTGCGCGTCGGCCCGCAAGGCATAGGCGACCTGTGTGGTCATCGTGGCCAGTGGCGTGCGCAGCTGATGCGAGGCATCGTCGACGAAGCGTCGCCGCGCCTCGACCATCTGCCGATTGCGTTCGACGTGGAAATTGATGGCCTCGACCAGCGGGCGCACGTCGGCCGGTATGCCTCGCGCCGAAATCGGCGTCAAGTCCTGTGCTGGCCGCGACCTGACCTCGTTGCGCAGGCGTGCCAGCGGCCGCAAAGCCCAGCCGACGGCCAATGCCAACAAGCCCGAAGCGGCCAGCACCAGCAGCACATCGCGCGACACCGCCTGCAAGACCAGTTTGCGCGTGAAATCGTTGCGCGACTCCAGCGTTTCGGCAACCTGGATCACGACACGTTGCGGCGTGGTCTGGCCGGCCACCGGGTTGTCGAGCACGCGCGCGTACGAACCGATGCGCACCGGCTCGCCGAAATACACGCCATCGTCGAACTGGGGCCGGCCAGTCAGCAGCGCAGACTTCGGCGCCGGCAGGTCGGCGTTGCCGATCTCGACCAGACCGTTTTCGGTGGCGACGCGGTAATAGACCTGCCCGCTGGCAGTCAGCTGGAAGAATTCGAGCATCACGTACGGCAACTCGACCCCCAGCCCGCCGCTGGCCGTCGAAATGTTCGCGTCCATCGCCTTGATCGCGCCGTAAAGCGAGCGGTCGTAGGCGGCATTGGCTGCTTCGACCGAAGTGCGCCAGGTCAGCCACAACTCGGCGCCGATCACGCACAGCAACCCTGGAAACAGGATCAACAGCAGGCTGCGGCGCAGGCTCAACCGATGCCAGGAATCAAGTGTCAAACCACGCATTCGAGCACATAGCCGAGGCCGCGCAAGGTGGTGATCTGCACCGGGCTGTCGGCCAGGCGCTTGCGCAGGCGGTGCACCAGCACCTCGATGGCCTCGGGGCTGACCTCCTGCTCGTCGGAAAACACCCGCTCGAGCAATTCGGCTTTCGACAGCGGCTCGCCGCTGTGCTGGATCAGCGCCCGCAAGGCTGCATGTTCACGCGGCGTCAGCGAAAGCGCCTCGTGATCGAGCATGAATTGTTTGCTGGCGACGTCGTACGCCAACGGGCCGCAGGCAAAGCGCGGATGATCGCTGCCGCGCGAGCGGCGGATCAGCGCGATCAAGCGCGCCTCCAGTTCGGCCAGTTCGAAGGGTTTGGCCAGAAAGTCGTCTGCACCTTCGTGCAGGCTGCTGACCCGCTCGATCAGCGAATCACGCGCCGTCAGGATCAGCACCGGCAGCCGTTCGCCGGCTTCGCGCAGATCGGACAGGATCTCGTGGCCACCGACCCCCGGCAGGCCGAGGTCGAGAATCAACGCGTCGTAGCGGGTCGCTTTCAGGCTGCGCCGGACCATGCGACCGTCGTCGACCCAGTCGACCTGAAAGCCGACCTGGCCGAGCGCGCGGACCAGCCAGCTGGCGAGCTCCTTTTCGTCTTCAGCAAGCAGGATGCGCATCGCGGCCACGCTGAACGAGGCGCGGGCGATCGCCGTGCAAGATCAGGCCACTGGTTGACATCGGCCAATCGTGCAGCAAGCGGCGCCGCAGCGCAATGGCGGTAGATCCGGGTTGCTTCGGAGCGCTACGCTGCGACGGCTACCGCCTCGAGTTTCAGCAACTCTTCGCCTTCAGCCACCTGATCGCCAACGGCATAGAGCAACTCGAGCACGACGCCATCGCGCGGCGCATGCAGCGTGTGTTCCATCTTCATCGCCTCCATCACCGCCAGCGCCTGTCCGGCCTTCACGGGATCGCCGGCCTTGACCAGCAGCGCGACCACCTTGCCGGGCATCGGCGCAGTCAGGCGGCCGCCCTCGCCGGCGCTGTCGGCAGCGTGCGCGATCGGGTCGAAATCATCGAGCTCGAGCGTGCCGCTGTCGGCAAACACCGCCACCTTCTCGCCGACGGCGTGAACCGTCACCAGATGGCGACTGTCGCCCAGCGTCACGTCGTGTCGACCATCACCCAGCGATTGCGCCGTGAAGGCCCAGCGCTGCGAATCAGAGCCCACCGCACCCAGACCCATGCCCAGACGCAAGGCACCATCGTGCAAACGCTCGAGCGTTGCCAGATGGTGCGTCTTGCCGATCTGCAGATCGAAGCGTCGGCGCGCGCCGCCGTGGATGCGCCAGCCGTCGCGGCGCGACCACGGATCAGCGCCTTCGAGGCTCGATTCCTGTTCCAGCGCATGCGCGGCAACACCGGCTGCGGCCAGTTCGGGCGGCAGGCCGGGTGTGTTGAACAAGGCCTCGTGTTCACGCTCGATCAACGCGGTGTCGAGGTCGGCCGTGCGGAACGCCCGGCTGTTGACGACACGCCGCAAGAACGCCACGTTGGTCGACAAGCCGACGATGTGGGTCTGCTGCAGCGCCGCGTCGAGCCGCGCCAGAGCCTGCGCACGGTCTTCACCCCAGACGATCAGCTTGGCGATCATCGAGTCGTAGTAGGGGCTGATTTCGTCGCCTTCGCGAACTCCGGCATCGACTCGAATCGGCCCGGGTTCATGAAAATCATTGGCGTCGGCGTTGCGCTGAAAGCTGACGTGTGCGGGCCAGCGCAACACGCTCAAGCAGCCAGTGGCCGGCAGAAAACCGGCGTCGGGGTTTTCGGCGCAGATGCGTGCCTCGATTGCATGACCGTGCATGCGCAGCTCGTCCTGCAGTGCCGGCAGCCGCTCGCCGCAGGCAACGCGCAACTGCCACTCGACCAGGTCGTAGCCAGTGATCGCCTCAGTCACCGGATGCTCTACCTGCAGCCGGGTATTCATCTCCATGAAAAAGAAGCGGATGTCGCCGCCATCAGCGCTCGGCTCGGCAATGAACTCGACGGTTCCCGCACCGACATAGCCGACCGCCTTCGCAGCAGCAACAGCCGCCTTGCCCATTTCGGCGCGGCGTTCGGCACTCAGGCCGGGTGCGGGAGCCTCTTCGAGCACTTTCTGATGGCGCCGCTGCACCGAACAATCACGCTCGAACAGGTAGACGACATTGCCTTGCGTATCGCCGAATACCTGGATCTCGATGTGGCGCGGGCGCGTGACGTAGCGCTCGACCAGCACATGCGCATTGCCGAAGCTGGCCTGCGCCTCACGCTGGCACGAGGCCAGCGCGGCCGCAAAATCTTCCGCCTTGTCGACCTTGCGCATGCCCCGCCCACCGCCGCCGGCACTGGCCTTGATCAGCACCGGGAAACCGATGCGCTCGGCCTCGCGCTGCAACAGCGCCGGATCGTTGTCGTCACCGTGGTAGCCGGGCACCAGCGGCACGCCCGCCTTGTCCATCAACGCCTTGGCAGCCGACTTGCTGCCCATCGCCGCGATCGCGTCGGCCGGCGGACCAATGAACACCAGACCGGCTTCGGCGCAGGCTCGCGCGAAATCCTCGTTCTCGCTGAGAAAGCCGTAGCCGGGATGCACCGCCTGCGCACCGGTTGACTTGGCGGCATCGAGGATGCGTTGCCATTGAAGGTAGCTGTCTTTCGCAGCATTGCCGCCGACGTGCACCGCTTCGTCGCAGGCGTGCACATGCTGCGCATTCGCATCGGCATCGGAATAGACAGCAACCGTGCGGATACCGAGACGGCGCGCGGTCTTGGCAACGCGGCACGCGATCTC
>JBDTQC010000108.1:0-8894 GCA_039932405.1 Ideonella sp. | reverse complement strand
GATTCCGGACTGACTTATGCGTAGGTTCGATAGAGCACAGTCCGGCCGTCGTGCAGGAAAAAGTCATGTGCGCTGACGCACAGAGTTATTGGTGTCTCGTGGAGCACACTTTGCGACATCAATCGTCTCATGCCCGGACGGCGCAGTGGCGCACAGACACGCCGCGCAAGACTGACGCCCGCCGGAAGTAAAGCAGAACGTGTCCTAACCTCCGCTCATGATGTTCGAATCTATTTCAATAACTGCGAAAGGAGCGAGAAGTTCCTTGCCGCTTGGCATGCAATGGGTTCGGCGCCGAATGCTCGCGCACTGCCTGATCCCGATTCTGCTGCCTTCGGGTGCCGCAGCAGAAGGGCTCAAGCTTGCAAGCGATTTATCGTTCAGCGGATTCGGCACGTTGGGCCTGACACACAGCAGCACGGACGAGGCCGAATTCCGCCGCGACATCCTGCAGCCGCGGGGCGTCACGAACAATTGGAGCGGCGATGTCGATTCGCGAATCGGTCTCCAGGTCAACGCTCGGCTGAACGCGGAGATCGACGGCATGGCGCAGGCCGTCAGCAGTTACGACCATGCAGGAAGCTACCGTCCAGAACTGACATGGGCGTTTGTCAGATATTCACCGAGCCCGAGCTTTGAGGTGCGCGCCGGACGCCTTGGAGCAGATGTATACATGCGCGCCGATTCGCGCAACATTGGCTACTCCAACCTTTGGGTCAGACCTCCCGTGGAATATTTCGGGCAATTGCAAATCTCGCACATCGACGGTGCTGACGCAGTTTACAGGCTCGATTTCGACGGCGGTATTGCATCAGCCAAGCTTTACGCCGGGCGAGCCAGACAGAAGATCCCAGTGCGTCCCGGCGAGGACTACGATCTGGACGGTACCCGGGTTCTGGGATCCAATCTCGACTACCAGAAAGGCGCTTGGCAGTTCCGCGCCGGCTACACGTCCTTGCGGCTTAAAAGCGAGGTGCCGGTTTCCATTCCGCTGCTCGACGCGCTTCGCGAATCCGGCAGCCCAGCCGCCGTGGGAATCGCCGCCGACCTCTCATTCGTCGGTAAAACGCTCAAGCTCTTGTCGGCAGGGGTGATCTATGAAAGCGGGACTTGGCAGTCGCAACTCATGTTCAACCGCCTTATCTCGAATACCGTCTCATACCCTCAGAAGGATTCCGGCTATTTTCTGCTCGGTTACAGGAGCGAACGGTGGACGCCATTCGCCATGCTCGCGGTGACCCGGTCGAAATCGACCACGCGGGCCACCGGGCTTCCGACCCCGAACCCGCTCGACGCAGCGGTCTCCACGGCACTGGCGAACGGACAGAGCCGCCAGCGCACCCAGTCCCTCGGTGTGCGCTACGATTTGGTGCAAAGAGCGAACCTGACGTTCCAGTTGGACCGGGTGAAGGTGCAGGACAACGCCACTCTCCTCTGGCGCAATCCACAACCCGGCTGGAACGGGCGCGCGACCATATTCAGCATGACGCTGGACTTCGTGTTCTAGCTGCTGGTCGAACATGCGAAACCTTGTGGTCATCTGCATCGGCTGGTTCCTCATGGCTGGCGCGGCCACTGCTGCGGGCAATCTCGTGGTGATCGTGAACCCTGGCAGCGGCGTGGAGAAACTGACCCAGGACGAGGCCATCAATATTTTCATGGGACGTTACAGGAAGCTGCCCTCGGGCATCGCCGCACTGCCATTTGACGAGGACGGCGAAAAGGCCGCTTTTTACCGGGCGCTGGTCGCCAAGGAACTGCCCGAAATTCAATCCTACTGGTCACGGCTGGTGTTTTCGGGCCAAGGCTCGCCACCACGCCGTATGGAAAGTGCAGACGAGGTCATTGAAGCAGTAATCAATAACAAGGGCGCAATCGGATACATAGACAGAACAAAGGTCATCAGTCGCGTAAGAGTCGTACTCGAGTTGCCGAGGTGAGTGCGCCTGCAACCAGCCGCCGAGATGATGAAAAACATTCTCCGCACCAGCATTGCCGCGCGAAGCACCGCAGTCATCCTTGCAATCGTCAGCGTGGTGGGACTCAGCATTCTTGCCCTTGGCATCCAGCTTACCGAAAGGCAGGAGGGCGTCAGGCAGCAGGCGCGGCTCAATGAATTGCTCGATACCGTGCAACGCACGGTGAGCATCGCCTGCTTTCTTTCGGATAAACAACTTGCTGGCGAGGTTGCCGGTGGCCTGCTCCGCAACAGCACGGTGAGCTTGGTCAGCATCTCTTCGATGACGGGTCGGCTGGCCCATCGCAGAAGGGGCGCCGATCCCGGCGCCGTCGAAAATGCAGCTTCGCTCTTGCCGCCCGGAACGCTGGTGCGAAAGGTTATGTCGCCGTTCAATCCCGCTGAGTCGGTCGGCGAGATTGCGCTGGTTCCAGACGCGGCGGAGATTCGTCGCAACGTAGCGCGTGCGTCATGGCTCACCGCGCTGCTGCTCGCTGGTCAGATCCTCTTGATAGGCATAGGCGTGGTGGTGGTCGTCATTCGTCTGGTTACGCGGCCCATAGCCGGAATCTCCGCCCGGCTGCATGAATTGCGTGCGGAGGCGGGGCAGCAACTGAATGTGCCGCGGGGCCACGAAGTCGATGAAATTGGCCGCTTGGTGCGCGACGTCAATGCGTTGGCCGATTTCCTGGTCAAGATACTGACGCTGGAACGCCGCTTGCGTGTCGAACGCGAGATCGGGGAGAGAAAGTTTCGCTCTATTTTTGACAATACCGATACCGGAATTTTTCAGATTGACGGGACCGGCCTCATGACCTCATGGAATGCTGCTTGCGTGCGCTTTTTCAGCATGCAGGCTCTGGCAACGCCGGATGAAGCTCGTCCCATGCTGATGGATGTGATCGGAGAGCGCCGGGAGGAGGCACGTGCCCTGATCAGCCGGGCCATCTCGGAGCACAAGGCCGCGAGTCAGGACATCGAGATCGTTGCCAAGTCCGGCATGCCCATACGATGGGTCAATCTGGTGCTCACCCCGGTCGAAGAACGATGCCTGCAAGGCGTGGCCAATGACATCACGGAGCGCAAGCACGCCGAAGAGGCTGCGCAAGAGCTGGCCGCGACCGACCACCTGACTGGATTGGGCAATCGGCTGGCCTTCGATAGAAAGTTCGAGCGAATGATCGACGAATGCAATCGCGACCCCGGCCGCAGCTTCGCCATGCTGTTGCTTGATCTGGATTGGTTCAAACAGGTCAACGATACCTACGGTCACGCGGCGGGTGACGAGGTTCTGATACGGGTCGCAAGAACGCTGGAAGAAATGGTCAGAAAGACCGATTTCGTCGCTCGAATAGGTGGCGACGAGTTCGTCGTGCTGCTCAGCTCTGTCGCGCGTCGGGAATTGATCGAAAATCTGCTGAGAAAAATCATCGACGGCATCAACCTGCCGATCCCTGTCGGGGGCGGCAATTCGGCGAAAATTGGCATCAGTATCGGCGCGGCCGTATTCGTTGGGCCGAGCGTGACCAAAGATGAACTCTTTCGCCGGGCCGACGATGCGATGTACCGCGCGAAGGAAGCTGGGCGGAACACCTACAGATTTTTCGAAAACACGTAACGCAAAGTGTGCCACCCACTTTGAATTGACGGCGGTCCCATACGCGCATCGCCGTGCGCACGGACGTGGCTTATTGAGCGATTGCGGTGCTCGAGCCTGCATCGTGTCCTTGGTTGCGGGTGCAGCCACCAGCACTTCATAAACACCTGGGCGCCTCTTGTAGCCACTCTTGTCGCAAGCCGGGCAACCAGCGATCGACCGGACACTGATGGCACGCACGCCGACCCCATTCCGTGAACGCCTGCGTTGGCTAACGCACATACATACGGCGGTGTGAAGAGTATTCTTTTTTCTGATCGCACCCTGCGAATATCAAAGGCCCCACGCAGCCGAGGTATCGGGGCGTGCTGGCACCGACCCAGGAAAATGATGCAGCCATCCCACACATCCAAGCTGAACGAGATCAAGCCAAGCGGTGACGGCCCTCGCGCCGGGCCAACCGATCTGAAGATTCCTGACACTCGGGGCTTCGTCAGCACCGTGAAACGAATCCTTGCGGACGTGTTCTCACTGTTCCTGAAGACCAAGAATTTTCCCTGGTATATGAGTGGTCCGCACTTTTACGACGACCACCTGCTGCGCGACGAGCAAGCCTTGGCCCTCACCGATGCTGCGAGGTTGCAATGCCAGCCTCGTCGGGGTGCGGATCGACGAGTCCAAGAACGGCGCAAACGGGTCCTGTGCGAGCCGGCACGCCGCGGTGACCGGAGAGCAGGATAATGTCTTGATGTTGAGGCTGTAAACGCTGCCTGTTGGCAGCGGCCAGTGAAAAGGTCAATCGGGCCGGACCGAGACTGGACACTGCGAACAAGCTCGCCCGTGGCATTTACCTGCAACTCAGGATTACTTGCTTCAAATCCAGATGGCCCTGGAGAATCTTCTCGATGGCGTCTTGTTCGAAGGTGATCATGCCGTCGCTGACCGCGTCGGCACGGATGGCCGTCGACGTGGCCCGTGCCTGGATCTTGTTCTTGATGGCTGGTGTGGCCACCAGCACCTCATACACACCCATGCGCCCCTTGTAGCCGCTTTTGTCGCAGGCTGGGCAACCAGAGGCCGCGCGCAAGGTGAGGCCACCAGCGGCGTCGCCATACCGTGAGCGCCAGCGCGCGACGACGTCTGCTGGCTCGACAGGCGTGTCGCGGGCGTACTCATGGGCCAGGGCGTCGACTTCTGCAGTACTCGCCAGGTGAGTCGTCTTGCAGGCAGAGCAGAGACGCCGCACCAGCCTCTGGCCGACGACTCCCAGCAATGCGTCCGAGAAGTTGAATGGATCGAGACCGAATTCGAGCAGGCGGACGATGCTCTCCGATGCACTGTTGGTGTGCATGGTCGAAAACACCAGGTGGCCGGTGAGTGAAGCAGCAATGACCGTACGCGCCGTTTCGGCGTCTCGCGTCTCGCCGACCATGATCACGTCGGGATCGGCCCGCAAAAAGCTGCGCAGCACATACGGAAAGGTCAGATCCAGCTTGGTGTTGACCTGGACCTGGCACAGTCCGTCCTGGGTTATCTCGATCGGATCCTCCACGGTCCAGATCTTCCGCTCGGGTGTATTGATCAGGTTCAGCAGCGAATGCAGCGTGGTCGTCTTGCCCGACCCTGTAGGCCCGCAGACGAACAGCAGGCCGAACGAGCGCAGCGCAATGGCCCGCAGCGCAGCCTCGTCACGCGGCGACAGGTCGAGTTGGTCGATGGACAACGCGCGCGGAGCTGCCAGCAGCCGCATGACTACGTCCTCCAGCCCATTCGCCGTAGGCATCATCACGACACGCAACTCGATGTGACGTGGACCGAAATCGTCGAAACGAATGCGCCCATCTTGTGGCCTGCGGTGTTCCGAGATGTCGAGGCCGCTCATGATTTTCAGGCGCGAGACCAGTGCCGACCGAAAGTTCGGAGGCACGTCGATGTAGTGCGCCATCAGGCCATCCAGGCGAAAGCGCACCCGGCTCGGTTTGTCGCCTGCTCTGGACTCGATGTGGATGTCGGAGGCGCCCTGATCGAAGGCGTCCATGATGATCTTGTTGACCAGCCGCACCAGGGTGTTGTCGGACTCGGTCACCACTTGTTCTTCTGTAATCTCGGAAGGACGGGCCTCCTTGCCCAAGTCGGCAACCAGTTGCGCGATTTTCTCTCCCTCGGCCTCTCCGCCGTAAAACTGCGTGACCGCGGCGACCAGGTCGCTGCGCGAGGCAATCGCCGGATCGACCTTCAGGCCGGTGAAGAATTCCAGCTCGTGCAGCGCTTCCCAAGACAGCGGGTTCTCCATCGCCATCGCGATGCGTCGATCCGAGCGGTACAGCGGCATCACCATGTATTTCTTGGCCAGCTTGGCAGACAAGGTCTTGATGGCATTCGGGTCGTATTGAAAGCGCGCCAGGTTCACGGCTGGTACACCCAGCTGCTCGACCAGCACCTTGCGCACGTCCTCGCGCGTCACCACACCCATGTCGAAGAGGACTTCGCCCAGCAGCTTGCGTCGGTTGCGGGCCTGGCTGGCAAGTGCTTCGTCGCGCTGCGCCACAGAGATGAGCCGCTCATCGACCAACAAATCACCGAGTCGGCGTGGCGTGGTCGTGGCCTGCAGCTGCAGCGCCGTCTCCAGCTGCTCGCGCGTGACGATGCCCGGCTCGACGAGGTAGTCTCCGACCCGTTTGCTGCGTAATTCCTGCTGAGTCTTCAACGCAACGCTCAGCGCGTCGGCGCAGACGCCCTCGTCGGCGCGCAGCGCCTGGCCCAGCGGCTCGCCGACACGGTAGCTGGCCACGGCCTCTTTGGGCAGGAACCAACGCAGGATCTCGCCAGTCGTGGAGGTGGCAAAAAGGAACAAACCCGACTTGCGTGGCAGCACCGAAACGACCTGGGCCTTCAGCACGGACGCGTCCTTGAACGTCACCACGCACGGGCGCGCCTGCTGCGAAGGGCGACCCTCCAGGCCACCGAGCGGCATGCCCAGCGCCACCCGCTCCAGTTCGACCCCGCGCGAGAGGCACAGGCTGCGGACTGCAGCAAATGGCAAAACCCGGCCTGCCCCGGCACCAGGCTGGAACTCGAGCGTGCCGGCGTCGAAATCGATACCTTCCATGCGACCGGACAGCCTGGTGCCGTCAGCGAGCGTCAGCAAAGCGGGCTCAGGCACAGTGCCGTGCAGAGGGTCGATCACCTCCATGTAGTGTGGTATTGGCCAGATCCAGGCCGGTTTGATCGGGATCGGCGGCTTGCCCAGAAGAGGGTGCGACTCGAGATTTTCAGTCGACATGGAGCAGGGCCTTGGCCTGTGTGGAAAAGAACCGGGCCTCGAAGGCCTCGACAGTTAACGGTCTGCTGTACCAGTAGCCTTGCATGTCATCGCAGTGCAAATCACGCAGCAGGTCCGCCTGCGTCTGGGTTTCGACGCCCTCCGCCACCACCGTCAATCCCAGCGAGTGGGCCAGGTTGATGATGGTCGCCACCAGTGCCAGAGCCTGCGGGCCTTCGGTCATCGCATCCACGAAGGCACAGTCGATTTTCAAGGTGCCTATGGGCAGCTTGGACAAATAGCTGAGGGAGGAGTAGCCGGTTCCAAAGTCGTCGATGGCGATCGTGACGCCCAATGCACGTATCTCCTGAAGGCTGGCAATGCTGGCCTCCACGTCTTCCATGATCACGCTTTCGGTGATCTCCAGCTCCAGGCCATTCGCCGCCTCCGGATGAACGCTCAGCAGGCGTTTGACTTCGTTTACGAAGCCTGCATCTCGCAACTGCAGGGCCGACACATTGACAGCGATTCGCACCGGCGCCAGGCCAGCCGCCAGCCAGCTCAGGTATTTTTCGATGACCTGGGTCAGCACCCAACGACCAACCGCATGGATGAGACCGGTCTCTTCGAGTATCGAGATGAAATCGCCCGGCTGCACCTGGCCCGCCAGCGGGTCATTCCAGCGCAGCAGGACCTCGACGCTGGCAAGCGTGCCGTCGCAAAGATGTGCCTTTGGCTGGTAGAGCAGCACGAACTCGCGCCTGCTCAGGGCACCGCGGAGTCGGTTCTCCAGTTTCAGGCGACCGGCGACCATCGCCGTCATCTTGGCGCCGAAGAAGAGGTACCTGTCCCCTCGCTTCTTGGCCTTCTTGAGCGCGACCTCGGCATTCCTGAACAAGGCGTCGGCGTCGGGCCCGTCGTCGGGAAACAGTGCGATGCCGGCCTTGGCAGATATGCGATAGGCCACTCGGTCCACCAGGAAAACGTTTTCCTGGAACGCAGCCACGGTCTTGTCGATCATCCGGCCCATCCCGCCTTCGCGCTGGAAGAATTTCGGCAGCACAACCGCAAAATGGTCGGCATCCAGCCTCGCTACGAACTTTGCGTTCCCCATCACGCGCGACAACCACAGCGCCACCTGCTTCAGCAACTCGTCGCCGGCTGCGCGACCCAGGCTGTCGTTGAAGTTCTTGAACCCTTCCAGGTCGATCAGGACCAGACCCAGTTTGGCGCGGTCTTGCGATGCAATTCCCATGTACTGGGCCAGACGCTCCATGAACAGCCTGCGGTTGGCCAGCCCGGTGAGAACGTCGTAGAAGGCCAGGTAGTCGAGCCGTCCCAGGGCCTGCTGCCGCAGCGAGATGTCCATGTGCATGACGACAACCCCGTGCAGCGGGTTGTCTGCCGCCAGGGGCGTCACGATCATCATGAACCAGCGCTGCTCACTGGGAGCGTGGCAGGCGTATTCATGGACAAAGCGTTTCAGCTCGCCGCTCAGCACGGCGCGGATGCCGGTTGCGGCTTGCTTCGCGCCGAACATGTCGTTGCCGCGCGCACTGTCGCAGACCGCAAGGTAACTCATTCCCACACCGGCACCCTTGCTCTGCATGGCGTTTTCCCGGGCGAATTGTCGCCAACCCTCGTTCACCAAGGTGATCGTGCCTTCGGTGTTCAGCAAGGCGACGTGGGCCGGCAGCGCGTCGAGTATGGCGGCCTGCTTGAGGGTCTCGATCCGCCGAAGATAGTCCTGCGCGTGGCGCAACAGGACGGTGCGACCAGTGGCGTCGCTGACCGTGTCGACCTCGCCAGCCGTTAGAACCTCCAGCCGCTGGCCGGTATCGAGCAGCGTCTTGATCAGCGCGGGCAGTTCATCGCGCGCCGGGGTCACCTCGGCAGATCGGTGGACCGACAGGCTGGACGCAGATTGGACCTTGGCAGTGCTCACGACGTCGGCAACCCGAGCGCAGCCAGCACCTTCCGGACTTGGCTGAGTGAGCCGACAATGGTGCGCGTCGGCGCGGGCTGCAGCTTGAGCAGCGTCGGCGTCATGTAAACGCAGTCGGCCAGAGCACGGTCCG
>JBDTQC010000107.1:0-8977 GCA_039932405.1 Ideonella sp. | reverse complement strand
GTTCGAACCAGTCGCTGGACCCGGCCAGCGAGGTGCATTCGGCAGCAATCATGCCGCCGGTGCACGATTCGGCGCTGCAAAGGCGTTCAGCGCGGCCCCGCAGCAGATCGGCCAGGTGCGTCAATTCGAATTCGGCTGCAGCATGCATTGCGGACTCCTTCAGCCGGCGCCGAGCTTCACCACCAACGCCACAACGCGATGACGATCAGCGAACAGCCGGCAGCCACCAGATCATCGACCATCACGCCAAAGCCCTGGGCCCAGCCGATCGACTCGCCGGGCTGCAGCTTGAAACGCTGATCGGCCCAGCCAACCGGGCCGGGTTTGGCGGCGTCGAAATAACGGAACAGCGCGAACGCGAAACACTGAGCCAGCAAACCGGCCGGCGTGACCAGCCACAGCACCAGCCAGAACGCGACGATTTCGTCACAGACGATGACGCCCGGATCGGCGACCCGCAAATGGCGAGCGGTGATCGTGCTGCACCACCATCCGGCCAACACGGCGACGAGCAAGATCCAGGCGCACACCGCATCGCTCAGGTAAGGGCGGAACAACACGAAGCTGAGCCAAGCCCACAAGGTGCCGACCGTGCCCGGCGCCCAGGGCGCCAGGCCAGAGCCGAAGCCCAGCGCAATCAGATGGGCCGGATTCGACAGCATGAAACGCAGGTTGGCGCGCCGCGGCAGATTCTCGGGCGGCAGCACCTGCGGGCCGGCGGGAAGAGGGCTCATCGGATGGCCAAGGCTCAACTGAGGAAATGATCGAAGGAGTGGTGACGTTCGTCGAGCGTGGCACCATGGCGATCGATCAACCGAAGCCCATCGTGCGTCTCGATGCGACCGATCGCCGTGACCGTCACACCGGCGTGGCGGCCCGCCTCTTCGACGCGCCCTGCAGCATCCGGGGCGGCCGTAAACAACAGCTCGTAATCGTCGCCGCCTGCCAGCGTGCAAAGGCGTTGCAGTTTCGGATCGAGCAAGCGCATCACGTCACTGCGCGGCACCGCGTCGGCATCGATGGTGGCGCCGACCCGAGACCGGCTCAGGATGTGGCGCAAGTCGCCGAGCAGCCCATCGGAGATGTCGATCGCGCTGTTGGCAATGCCACGCAGCGCCTGGCCGAGCGCAACACGCGGTTGCGGCAATTCCATTGCGAGACGGACCTGCTCGAAAGCCTCGCCGGCCAGTTGGACCGACCCGCGGAACACCTCGAGTGCCAGGCGCGCATCGCCGGTCGTCCCGCTGACCCAGACCGTATCGCCGGGCTTGGCACCCGATCGCAACAAGGCCTGACCCGGCGGCACCTCGCCGAATACCGTCACGCACAGCGCCAACGGGCCTTGCGTGGTGTCGCCACCCACCAGTTCACAACCATGCTGATCGGCCAGCGCCAGCAGACCCTGCGCGAACGGGCCGAGAAAGTCGGGATCGGCCCTTGGCATGGCCAGCGCAAGCGTGCACGCGAACGGGCGTGCACCGCAGGCCGCCAGATCGCTCAAGTTGACGGCCAGCGCCTTGTGGCCGAGGCGATCGGCCGCGACAGTCGACAGGAAATGGCGCCCCTCGATCAGCATGTCGGTCGAGGTGGCCAGCTGCATCCCGGGCGTCAGAGTCAGCAGCGCGCAATCGTCGCCGATGCCCAACACCGCACGGTTCACAGGCCGCTTGAAATAGCGGTCGATCAGTTCGAATTCACCGAGCGGCATCAGAATCCGGATTCATGTGATGGTGGATCAAGTTGGACAGTTCGACCGCCGATTTGACGTCCATCTTCTCGAACACCCGGGCGCGGTGCACTTCGACGGTGCGAACACTGATGTTCAGGCTGTCGGCAATCTGCTTGTTCTGGCGACCCTCGATGACCAGGCGCATCACCTCGCGTTCGCGATCCGACAAATCGGCCAGTCGGCTGACGAACAGACGCCGCTCCTTGCGTGCCTGCAAGGCGTGCAGACTGGTCTGCAGCGCCTGTTCGACCCGATCGACCAACGCATTGTCGGCAAACGGCTTCTCGACAAAATCGAAAGCGCCGCGCTTGACTGCCGCAACGGCTGTCGGCACATCGCCATGGCCAGTCAGGAAGATCACCGGCAATGCCGGCAGCAAGCCACGCTCGATCAGGCGTTCGAACAGAACCAGTCCGCTGGTGCCGGGCATCCGCACATCCAGCAGCAGACAGCTCGGTGCGGTCGGCCAGTCGGGCGCATCGGTCGGTTCTGCAGCGGGCGGCAGGCGGCCGTCGACCATGGTCTCGAAGGCTTCGGCGCTGCCGAAGCCTTCGCTCAACAGGCGTCGCGAACGCAGCAGCCAGGCCAGCGCATCGCGCACCACCGGTTCGTCGTCGACCAGATAGACCATCGGCAGGCCGAAGCCAGCCGTGGCAAGTGGCGGCACAGCGGAGTTCGGTGCAGGTGACGGGGTCATGAAGAGGAGCGATTGGCGGCAACGTGCAAGTGGCCGCAGCAATTTTCAACCCGATTGTGATCGCAGCGCCGACCGGGGACCGAGAGCCTGGCGCTCGGCCGGTAGCGTGAAGCGGAACTCCGTCGCCGGGCCGACTTCACCATCGCCGCTGCGGTGTGCCGCGAGGCGCTCGAAGTCGAGCGCGCCGCCATGTTGCTCGATCACCGTGCGGCACAGGCTCAACCCGAGGCCCATGCCTTCGGAGCGGGTCGTGAAGAACGGCGTGAAAAGGCGTTGCGCAACTTCGCTGTCGATGCCCGGACCGCGGTCGATCACACTGACGGTGATCCAGTTCGGATGGTGGCTGCGCACCCGGATCAGCAACTCGCGCTGCGCCAGCGGTGTGACCTCCTCCATCGCCTGGATGCCATTGCGGGTCAGGTTCAGCAGAACCTGCTCGACCATGGTTCGATCACAGACCGCGCGCGGCAGGCCATCGGCCACCGACACCTCGATGCGGGCGCCGCTTTTTCGTGCCTGCAGACGCATCAGCGGCAACACTGCTTCGGTCAGCACTTCCACCCGCACCGGCTCGCGCAACTGCTCGCGGCGGCGCACGAAATCGTGCACGCTCTTGATCACCTTGCCGGCGCGTTCGGCCTGTTCGCCGATCCGCTCGATGGCCTGACGCAGCAGCACCGAATCCTCGCTCGGAGCCGCTTCCTCGCGCAGCAGGTTCAACGAGCCCGCGGCGTAGCTGGAGATCGCGGCCAGCGGCTGGTTCAGCTCGTGGCTCAGCAGCGAAGCCATCTCGCCCACCGTGGCCAGTCGGGCAGTTGCCTGCAAGCGCTCCAGTTGTTGCCGCGACAGTTCCTCGATCCGCCGCTGTTCGCTGACATCGAGCGCCGCACTCATCCAGCCGGTCTGTCGGCCGTGGCTGTCGACCAGCGGCGCCTCGAAGATCAGCACCGCGAAACGCTCACCGTCCTTGCGCATGAAGGTGGTCTCGAAGCCTTCGCGAGAATTGCCGCGCAGCGCAGCTTCGCTACCCGACGCAGGCTCGGGCAACTGGCGCAGCTGCATGCGGCGTCGGTATTCGAGCGCCATCTCGGGCGGCCAATAGGGCGGTGGGTCGCGTCCGATAATCTGCTCGGCGCTGAACCCGACCATCGCGCAGAACGCCGGGTTGACGTAGCTGACCCGGCCATCGAGGTCGCGGGCGCGCAGCCCGGTCAGCAGCGAGTCTTCCATCGCCTTGCGAAACGCCAGCGCCTCGGCCAGCGCGTGTTCTGCCGCCGATCGGCGCCGCATGTCCCGGGCCAGCAACAGCACCACGGCGCCGAGCGCCAGCGACAAGCCGAGCACCAACGCAACCGCCAGATTGGGAATCAGCTGTGGCCGCCCGGACATGCTGTCGACCCGCAGGCGCATCGTCTGACCGGCCAGGTCGACCAGGCGCTCTGCGATGTAGACGCCGGCGCCGCGTGGCCGGCCAGCACGCGCCAGCCGGGTGCCATCGCCATCTATGAAGGTAAGTTCGTGCGCCTGCAGCAGCTGCTCGTCGACCACGTCGTCACCGATCAAGGCCGGCAACGACATGCTGGCGACCACGAAACTGCTGAACTGGCTGTTGCGCTGCACCGGGATACAGACATCCACCACTTCGACACCGAGGTCACCCGGCAACGGCACGAAGAAGCTGCGCGAAAAAGTCGGCCCGCCGACCCGCGCGGCCGCGCTGCAGGCGACTGCCGTCTCCTGCTCGATCGCATCGCGCGGCAAGCGGCTGAAGATCGGTGGATGGTAGGGACCGTCGACCGCACTGACGATCTGCATCTGCAGATCGCGGCGCTCGATGCGCAGCAACTCACGCCGCTCGAGCACCAACTGGATCGCCTCGGAGCGCCACTGCGCCGATGTCGCATCGTCGCGCCAGCCAAGCGCCTGCAGGCTCTGCAGATCGCGCCCGAGCGCCTGCCGGATGTCCGCGGCAATCCTGGATGAGGCGCTTTCAACCTCCTCCTGCAGCCGGTTGATCTCGAAGTTGAAGGTCAACCAGACCAGCGCCGTCTGCGCGATCAGCAGCAGGCACACCAGTGCCAGCCACAACCAGAGCCGGCGCCGCCCGCTTCCCAAGTCAACACGCCGCGGCGGCGGCATCGGTGCCGCGGTGGCAGCGGCCCGGTCAGGATGCGGCGCGTCGGCGGTTTCGGTAAGGGGTGGTGTCATCGTGCGGGATGCGGATAGCAAGTATCGGCCAGCCCAATCACACCAGACTACGCAGTTGCCGCAGGCTGCGGCGCCTCGCACAGCAAGGCGCGGGTCAACTCATTCGTCCTTGCAACCGTGCCTCATGACGCACGAGCTGGAACAGCCGTCGGTCCGTTGGTGCACCAAAATGGGTGAATTCACTTCCAGGCCATGCCTTTGCAAAGACCTGATCTCGATATCGCCCTTGCGTGCAGTGCACAATAATTTCGAATATGCAAGCCATTGGTGGAGATGGTCGATAGTGTGCGTACACTAACCAATTGTGTTGGCAGCATCTTTCGGAAGCCCTGCACTTGAGCTTTTCGCATCATTTCGGTAACATACCGCTTTCTGATTCCAGGGAAAACCCGTGTTCTTTTCAGGTCGGCCACTTGCGTTTTCTGCATGGCGCAGGGCGGGCCTTGCGGTCGGTGTGGCAGTCTCCTTGCTCGGGCCCGGTCTGGTCTCGGCAAAAGGACCGTTGCCTGATTCGGCGACCATCCGGCTCGCTGATCTGCCAACGGAAGCCCGCTCCACCGTCCGTTTGATCGATCGCGGGGGTCCTTTCCCTTTTTACAAGGATGGAACGACCTTCGGTAACCGGGAGCGGTTGCTGCCGCTCAAGCCACGAGGTTTTTACCGTGAATACACCGTCAAGACCCCGTCATCGCGCGATCGCGGCGCGCGGCGGATCATTTGCGGCGGGAATCCTCCTTCAGCGACCGAATCCTGCTTCTATACCGACGATCACTACAGCAGTTTCAGACGCATCGTCCAGTGACCGTTTCGCACCACATTTTCAAGGCCGAGGGGCTGAATTGCGCCTCGCGCCAGACGCTTGCCCAGCTTTTCTTTCCCACCATTTTCTTTCTCTCGTGATCCAAGGAGGAACGTGACATGCTCTTGCAGACAGTCCGTCCGAATATTGTTCAATCGATCCGCGCCTATCGCGTCGAAGATCTGATGCAGGCGGCTCAGGCCGTCGAGCAGCATTTCCTCTACGCGAATCTGGCTGCGGCCCAGTCCAAGCAGGATGTTCTCGACACGATTGCCGAGGCATTCCTGTTTCCGGCGCATTTCGGCAAGAACTTCGATGCCCTGTTCGACTGCATGACCGATCAGGTCAACAAGGCCGGCGACCAGCCTGGTTTTGTGGTCGTGCTGGAACAGCTGCCTGACAACGCGCGCTTCGACCGTGAAGCGCGCGAACAACTGCTTGACATTTTTCGTGACGCGGCCGATTTCTGGGCCGAGCGTAGAGTGCCATTCAGGTGTTTCTATTCTTTTCAGTAGCCCGCTCCCAGGAACAAGGGTCATGGGAGCGGGCGACGGATGTGGCCCAAAATGTTGCCGCCAAACCTGCCAAGGCAGGCTCCAAGGCGGCAGCCAACGCCAACTTCGGCATGAACATGCCGATGATGAGCAGTGCGTTCGATACGTCGATGTGGCTTAACGCTGCGTGATTGACCCACCCCCCGGAGCGGCTTCGCCGCTCCCCTCAATGGGGCCGAGCACGGGCACGAAAGGTCCAGTGGACCTTTCGCGGCTGGCGAGCAGCCGGGCCGCTATGCCCGGCGCGGCCTGCAAGGCCAACAGCGGACCGGCAAAGCCGGATCCGCGCTTGCCGCTCGATCGGCACGTCTGACGCTTGCAGCCGGCTGCCGGCGGCCGTGAACGGTTACGACCGTTCCCGCGCGCTTGAGGATTTGGTATTTTGCAGGAACGGCTTCAGCCGCGATTGTCTGTTTGCGTTGCTGGCGCATGCGCCAGCGTCAGGTACTCTGCCACCGACACCTCCTCGGCGCGCCGCTGAAGGTCGAAACGTGTGTCGATGCCCTGTGTTTCGATCCATTTGCCCAGCGTATGTCGCAGCAACTTGCGGCGCTGGGAGAATGCGACCGCGACCAATTCAGCAAGTCGACCCGTGTCCACGCCGGTGATCGAATCGGCGGGCAGCGGCGTCATGCGCACCACCGCCGAGACGACCCGCGGCGGCGGCTCGAAGGCGGACGGCGGCACCTCGAGCACCGCCTCGATGGCGTAACGCCACTGCAGCATCACCGACAGGCGGCCAAAGGATTTGTTGCCGGGCGTTGCCGCCATCCGGTCGACCACCTCCTTCTGCAGCATGAAATGCTGATCAGCGACCGCCTCGACCGAATCGAGCAGGTGGAACAGGATTGGCGTCGAAATGTTGTACGGCAGGTTGCCGACGACCCGCAACAACTGCCCTGACTGCGCGGCCAGCGCCGCGAAATCGACACGCAGCACATCGGCTTCGATCACATCGAGCTCAGGCCGGCGTCGCAGCCGTGCAGCCAGATCGCGGTCGAGTTCGATCACCTGCAGCCGGCCGCAGCGCGCAACCAGTGGATTGGTCATGGCGCCCAGACCGGGGCCGATCTCGACCACGGACTGGCCTTCGCGCGGATCGATGAGATCGACGATCTGATGGATGACGCCCTGATCGGTCAGGAAATGCTGACCGAAACGCTTGCGCGCGTGATGCTTCATGACGTGATGGCTCTCAAGCGCGCAGCAACAGTCGATTGAAACCGCGGACGTCGGGCATCGGGGATCACCCGCTCAAGAAGTCGGCGGCTCTCGCATCTCGATATAGGCCCGCGATCTCAGTTCATCGAGCCAATCCTGGTACGCCGCCTCGTATTTGCGCTCCTTCAGCGCGTTTCGCGCCTGCTCGCGTTGCTGGCGCGAATCGAGTTCGAGCTCGCGGCGATCGAGAACCTGGATCAGGTGCACACCAAAGCGCGAGACGATCGGATCGGACAAACCACCCGGCTTCAGCTCGTCCATGGCCTGTTCGAATTCCGGAACCAGGCTGCCGGGGGACATCCAGCCGAGATCACCGCCCGCCGCCGCACTGCCATCTTCGGAGTTCTGCCGTGCCAGGTCCTCGAAACTCGCTGTGCCAGCTGCGATCTGCGATTTGAATCCTGCCAGCCGACGGATAGCAGCCTCCTCGCTGAGTTGCGCCGACGGCCGCAGCAAGATGTGGCGAACCCGCGTCTGGGTCACCCTGAAAGCGGCGGCATCGCGTCGCTCGAGCAGCTTCAGCACATGGAAGCCGGCAGCGCTGCGCAGCAATTCAGGCGTGATCGCGCCAACTTGAAGATCCTTGACCTTGCTGACGAAAACGTCCGGCAGGCGATCGGCCGGGCGCATGCCGATGACCCCGCCCTGCTCCTTGTTGGAATCGTCGGACATCGAACGCGCAACCGCCTCGAAGTTTTCTCCAGCGCGCACCCGCGCCAGGATGCTGTCGGCGCGCATGCGCCGCTCCATCACCTGCGCAGCGCTGGCGCCTTCGGGCACCGCGACGAGGATCTGCGCAATGTTGTATTCGGTCGCGTTGCCGGCAGCAGCGTGTTGGCGGGCAATCTCGGCATCGATCTCGGCATCGGTGATCCGGATCCGCGACTGCACTTCGCGCTCGCGCGTGCGCTCCACCAGGAGCTGATCGCGCAAGTTGTTGCGGAAGCGCCCGTAATCGACGCCTTCGGCTTGCAGGCGCGCTCTCAACTGAACTTCCGAGATCTGGTTCTGCCCGGCGACGTTGGCGACGGCACGGTCGATTTCCGCCTCGTCGACACGCTGGCCGGTCTCGCGCGCCGCGGTGACCAGCACCCGTTCGTCGATCAGCGCCTTCAGCACCTGGCTGCGCAATTCAGGCTCTGGAGGCAACGCGTTACCGGCGCGGCTGGCCGCATCGCGCACCCGCTGAATGCGCAACGCCAGCTCAGCGGCAGTGACCAGCTCCTGGTTGACGACGGCGAGGATGTAGTCGCCGCGCAGGGCGGTACTGGGTGTCGCCACGCGCGCTGGCGGTGAGTTGCCCACACTCTGGGTGGTCGCCGGAGCCCTCAGTTGGGCCGCGCACGGCCAAGCCAGCAGGGCAGCCGCTGTCGCCAGCAACAGCTTGCTCCAGGCCGGCAGGGTGGCCGCTCGGAGGGATCGATCCGTGCGGCGGCGCATGGGTGTCAGTTCATTCATAGGTTTCCACGTTCGAGCCGATACCCGAGGTTTCGCGCAACAGCCGATAACCGGGGATATTGTCCTTCAAGACCTGAAGCGGGCTGCTGCCGAGCTTGGACAAGCCGACCAGCTCCAGCTGCAGCAACAGGCGGGTAGTGGCCTCGCTGCGCCCGGTTGACAGGCGCTCGGCGACGACCCGACCGATCCAGCAGCCCGAGTCGTACTCGATGCCGACGATCGAGTCGGTGATCCGGCGATCGGCGGTGCTGTAATTGACGCGTCCCACACCATACAAGGTACCGTTGCACTCGGATTTGCCGCTGACTTGC
>JBDTQC010000106.1:0-8985 GCA_039932405.1 Ideonella sp. | reverse complement strand
TGGGCTCGTGGTGGGCGTATTACGAGCTCGGCTGGGGCGGCTGGTGGTTCTGGGACCCGGTCGAGAACGCGTCGTTCATGCCCTGGCTGGTCGGCACCGCGCTGCTGCATTCGCTGGCGGTGACCGAAAAACGCGGCGGCTTCAAGAACTGGACCGTGCTGCTGGCGATCAGTGCGTTCTCGCTGTCACTGCTGGGGACGTTCCTGGTCCGCTCGGGCGTGCTGACGTCGGTGCATGCGTTCGCCACCGACCCCAGGCGCGGCATCTTCATCCTGGCCTTCCTGGTGGTCGTCGTCGGCGGCTCGCTGGCGTTGTTCGCGTGGCGCGCGCCGAAGGTCGGCGTCGGTGGCAGCTTCGCGTTGCTGTCGCGCGAAACGCTTCTGCTGATCAACAACGTGCTGCTGGTGGTGGCTGCCGCGTCGGTGCTGCTGGGCACGCTCTACCCGCTGTTCATCGACGCACTGGGTCTGGGCAAGCTGTCAGTCGGGCCGCCCTACTTCAATTCGGTATTCGTGCCGATCATGGTGCCGCTGCTGGTGCTGATGGCGATCGGCCCGCTGGCGCGCTGGAAGCGTCTCGACAGCGCCGACATCGCGCGCCGGCTGCGCCCGGCCGCGGTCGTCGCACTGCTCGCCGGCGCGTTGTTGCCGCTGCTGCTGGGTCACTGGTCGCCGTTTGTCGCGCTGGGGCTGACGCTGGCAGCCTGGATCGCCGCCAGCGGCGCACTGCAGATCCGCGCTCGGATGAAGTCGGGCCGGCCGCCGCTGGCGTTCTGGGGCATGCAGGCGGCGCACCTGGGCATTGCCGTGTTCGTCGTCGGTGTCACGCTGGTCAAGGGCTACGAGGTCGAGAAAGATGTGCGGATGGCCATCGGCGACCACGTCGAGATCGGCGGCTATGGCGTGCGGCTGCTCGGCGTAACGCAGGTGCCGGGGCCCAACTACATTGCGCAGCGCGGCAATGTCGAGCTCTCGCAAGGCGGCCGCGTGTTGCGCACACTGGCGCCCGAGAAGCGCCTGTATGCGTCGTCGCAGATGCCGATGACCGAGACCGCCATCGACAGCAGCCTGACGCGCGATGTCTACGTGTCGCTGGGCGAACGGCTGTCGGCGCCGGGCGAGCCCGCGGTGTGGAGTGTTCGCGTGTACTACAAGCCGTTCATCGTCTGGATCTGGGGCGGTTGCCTGTGGATGGCGTTTGGCGGCGCCCTGGCCGCGGCCGACCGTCGCTACCGGTTGCACAAGACATCGCTCGCCATGAAGGGTGTGCCGGCGTGATGCGTTACCTGCTGCCGTTGGGCCTGTTCATCGCGCTGGCGGTTTTTCTGGGAGTCGGGCTCGGCCGCGACCCGCACGAGCTGCCGTCGCCGCTGGTCGGCCGTCCCGCGCCAGCGTTCGAGTTGCCGCGGCTGGCGATCGCAGGTGGCACAGTCCCCGCGCAGTTCAGGCCAGCCGACATGCAGGGCAAAGTCTGGCTGCTGAACGTCTGGGCTTCCTGGTGCGGGTCGTGCCGGCAAGAGCACCCGGTGCTGCTCGATATCGCGCGCCGTGCTGATCTGCCGTTGATCGGCCTCGACTACAAGGACACCCCGCAGGCCGCCGCGGAATGGCTGACGCAGCACGGCAACCCATACCTGCTGTCTGCCGTCGATGCCGATGGCCGCGTCGGCATCGACTACGGCGTCTACGGCGTTCCCGAAACCTACTTGATCGACAAGGCTGGCACCATCCGCTACAAGCAGATCGGCCCGCTGACCGCCGAGGTCGTGAACGACAAGATCATGCCACTGGTGCAGGCGCTGCGGCAATGACGCGCTTGCACATCGGGCTGCTCGCGCTGTTGCTGTTGCTGGCCACGGGGTTCAACGCAGCGGCGGCTGAAGCGGCGCCGCTGGCCGACGATGTCGCAGTCGAGGTGCGCTTGGTCGGCATCGCCGACGAACTTCGTTGTCTGGTATGCCAGAACGAGTCGCTGGCTGGCTCGCGCGCCGCGCTGGCCGAGGACCTGCGGCGCGAGATCAGAAGCCTGATCCGGGCCGGCAAGACCGACCCGGAGATTCTTGACTATCTGGTCAGCCGATACGGCGACTTCGTTCGCTACCGTCCGCCGTGGAAACCCACGACATGGCTGCTGTGGCTGGGCCCGTTCATGTTGCTGGCCGCTGCGCTTGCGCTGCTGTTGAACCACGTGCGCCAGCGCCGCGAGACCATGGCGCCGTTGTCGGCGGCCGACCGCCGGCGTGCGGCGGCGATCCTGGCCGGGGAGAAGTGATGGGCGTCTTTCTGTTCGCCGCGATGACATTGATCGCCTTCACGCTGCTGTGCCTGTTGCGGCCGTGGCAGCAGCGCCACCTCGACGACACCGCATCGGCGCGCGAGATCAATGCCGGCGTCCACCGTGACCAGCTCGCCGAGCTCGACCGCGACCTGGCCGCCGGCACGATCGCCGCTGCCGACCACGCGGTCGCGCGCGACGAACTGGCGCGCCGGTTGCTCGACGACACGTCAGCCAGTGAGGCTGCTCCCGCAGCCACCGCTCGCGGCCGGCAGACGCTGGTGGCGATCGCCGTCGCGTTGCCGCTGGGCGCGACGGCGCTGTATGCGATGCTCGGCCAGCCGGCAGCGATGCTGGCACAACCCGCGGTGCCCTTGGCAGCTCATCAAGGCGGCGACACGGAGGTCGAGCGGATGGTTGGCGCCTTGGCAGCACGGCTGGCGAAGAACCCGGCCGACCCGCAAGGCTGGGCGATGCTCGCGCGCTCGTACCACGCGATGGGCCGCCAGGCCGACGCCGCGGCGGCGTTCGCGCGGATCGGTGCCGACCTCGACAAGGACCCCGCCTTGCTGGCGATCTACGCCGACGCGCTGGCGTCGAGCGCGCAAGGCGACCTGGAGGGCCGGCCGACCGAACTGATCGCAGCCGCGCTGCGGCTCGACCCGGCGCAGCCGATGGCGCTGTCGCTCGCCGCCACCGCAGCCTTCAAGCGTGGTGACCTGACCGAGGCAGCGCTGCGCTGGAAGCAGCTTCTGAAGTTGTTGCCGCCCGATTCCGACGACGCCCGCTGGGTCGTCAAGATGCTGGCCGAGATCGGCGCGCCGGCCGGGGACGCGCGGCGAGTCGCGATCGGTGACGACGGCGTCGCGGCGATGGCCGCTGCATCGCCTGCCGCACCCGCGGGAACCGACCGCGCGGTCAGCGGCATCGTCAGCCTGGCGCCGTCGCTGCAGGCCAGCATCCAGCCCGACGACACCGTCTTCGTCTTTGCGCGCCCGACCGACGGCTCACGGATGCCGTTGGCCGTGCAGCGCGCGCGCGCTGCCGACCTGCCGCTGAGCTTCCGCCTCGACGACAGCACGGCCATGAACCCGCAGGTCAAGCTCTCGGCGGCCAAACAGGTGCGCGTCGAGGTGCTGGTCTCGCGCGGCGGCAGTGCCAACGCCCAGCCTGGCGACCTGACAGGCGCCAGCGAGCCGACCGTGCCGGGCACCGGCGACATCGCGCTGACGATCGATCGCGTGCGGCCTTAGTGAGCTTTCACCTTTCTCAAGGAGCATCTTATGTATAAGCATTTTCTTATTCCGATCGACCAGAGTGGGCTATCCATCATCAACGTCGGTGATGCGGTCAAGCTGGCTAACAGCCTTGGCGCGAAGGTTACGTTCTTTCATGCCAATGCGGACTATGCAGCCACCGTCGAGAACGCGCGTTCGAAGGTTCAACTGGAAGAGAAGGTGCGCCGGGCTTCATTTTTCCTGGGCGGCAGCGCTCTGTCGACTCCGATACTGACTCCCGAAGAGTGCCATGAGCGTACGATCAGCCAAAGCCGGGCACTGTTGGCCAAGGCCGGTGCGGCCGCCACCGCGCAAACAGTCGCCTACGACACGCTCGCCGTAGACAGTGACCAGCCGGTCGAAGCCATCATCAAGGCAGCGCACGAGTGCAAATGCGACCTGATCGTCATGGCCTCGCACGGACACAGCGGATTGCGTACCCTGCTGACGCCGTCCGTCGCCACTCAGGTGATGCGGGAGGCCGGCGTGCCAGTGCTGATCACGCGCACGGAGTCGACCGACAAGCAGGTCGAGGCCAGCCGGGTCATTGCGCTTATCAAGGACGAACATCGCTCCATGGCGGCCGTGCTGAACGCGATGAAGCACCATATCGCTGAGGCTCGCAGCGGCGACACAGGGTTCGACCATGCGCTCTTCGGGCGAATGCTGCAGTACATCCATGACTACCCCGAAAAGCGTCACCACCCCAAGGAGGAGCTAAGCCTGCATCGGCTGATGCGTGAGCGCGGTGACCGGGGTCGCGAGTTGCTTCACACCCTGGAGGCTCAGCATCTGACCGAGTACGAGCTGGCCACTGCAGTGCAGAGGGCATTTGGCGAATGCAGCGACGGTGTGCGCGGGGACGATCCGCAACTGAACCGACTCGACGAGGCAGCGTGCGCGCTGAGCGAGCATGTGTGGCAGCACCTGCGGCTGGAGGAAGAGTCGATGCTCCCGCTGGCCCTTGAAGTGCTGACTCGGCATGACTGGAAAGAGATCGGCGAGTGTTTTGCCGGCAACAGAGATCCCGGATTCGGAGAATGGTCGGAGGAGGAATTTCGGGATCACTTCAGGAGCTTGTTGAATGCGTCGAGCTTGCCGCAGGCAGCGACCGTCTCCTTCGGAAACGTCGTGTGACCTACGCGGCGAACGCCGGCTTCACTTCCAGGCCAGCGCGACCATCTTGCGGCGAATGAACGCGATCTGGCTGGCCAGCGGCAGCTGCTTCGGACAGACGTCGTGGCAGCCGAGCAGCGTCATGCATCCAAACACGCCGTCGTCGTCGCCAACCAGTTCGTAGAAGTCGTCGTCGCTGCGCCCGTCGCGCGGGTCCAGACGAAAGCGTGCGATCTTGTTCAGACCCACCGCGCCGACGAAGTCCTCGCGCATCCGCGCCGTTCCGCAGGCGGCGACGCAGCAACCGCATTCGATGCAGCGATCGAGCTCGTAGATCTGCTCAGCCAGTTCGGGCTCCATCCGCGCTTCGATGCGCCGCAGGTCGGGGCTGGCCTCTTGCTCGTGGACCCAGTTCTGCAAGCGCTCGCTCATGCCGCGCATCCAGCTGCCGGTGTCCACCGACAGGTCGCCGATCAATGCGAACACCGGCAGCGGCGCCAGCGTGAACGTGGCGCCGAGGTTCTTCGTCAAGGTTCGACAGGCGAGCGCTGGCCTGCCATCGATCAGCATCGCGCAGCTGCCGCAGATGCCGGCGCGGCAGACGAAGTCGAACTGCAGCGACGGGTCGAGCTTCTCGCGGATTTCGGACAGCGCGATGAACAGCGTCATGCCGTCGGCGTCGAGCAACTCGTAGGTCTGCCAATGCGGCGCGACCTCGGGCTGGCGCGGGTTGAAGCGCAGCACGCGGATGGAAAGCTGGCGCGGCGCGGCCTGCGCGTTTTGCGCGGCAGGCACCGGTGCGGCCGGCACCACCGGCGTTGCGACGGGATGGATCATGATCCTCATGTCAATGGCTCGTCGATGCGTTCGTTGCGGCCGCACAGGTGCGGCGGCAACAGGTGGTCGTACGGCATCAATGCCTGCTGCACGTCGAAGCGCGGTGCGTCGTGCAAACGCTCGCGCAAGGCCGCCACCTGCGCTGCGCGCGTCGGCGTGTCGGCGTGGTCGACGTAGTCTTTCGTGCCATAGCCGCGCCAACCGGGCGGCAGTTCCATGGCCATCACGTCCAACGGCTCGTAGGCCAGCGCCGGTCGCGTGGCGTCGTCGCCCGGCCAGGTCGCCAGCGTGCGTTTGAGCCACTGCGCATCGTCGCGACGCGGGAAGTCTTCGCGAAAATGCGCGCCGCGGCTTTCCGTGCGCTGCGCCGCACCGTGAGCGACGCACAACGCCAGCTTCAGCATCTTCTGCACGCGGTACGCCGTGGCGAGTTCGGGGTTGGCGCCGGCGGAGCCGTGTTTCAGGCCGATCTGCCGGCTTCGTTCCAGCAACTGCTGCAGTTCGGCGACAGCCTGGTCGAGGTCGGCGCCAGTGCGGAAGATGCCGACCTTGCTGGTCATGATGTCCTGCATCGCTCCGCGCAGCGCCGACGCGTCCTCGCTGCCGCCGCCATGGGCCAGGCGGTCGAGCCTGGCTTGCTCGGCGGCGACGAAGTCGCGCACCAGCGCGGTCGAAATCGTGGTGGCGCCGTCGGCACCGTCGCAGAAGTCAGCGACGAACTCGCCGACGATCATGCCGCCAACAACTGTTTCCGCGACCGAGTTGCCGCCGAGCCGGTTGAAGCCGTGCAGGTCCCAGCACGCCGCCTCGCCGGCCGCGAACAGACCTTTCAGCTGCGGACTCTGGCCGCTGTGGTCGGTGCGGATGCCACCCATCGTGTAGTGCTGTGCGGGCCGCACCGCAATCATCTGTTCGACCGGGTCGATGCCGAGGAACGCGCCGCAGATCTCCTTCACTTCCCGCAGGTTCTTGTCGATGTGCGCACGGCCGAGCTGCGTGATGTCCAGCCACAGATGCGGCCCGAAACGGGACGTCACGCCCTTGCCTTTGCGGATGTGCGTTTCCATCCGCCGCGACACGACGTCGCGCGACGCGAGCTCCTTCTTCTCGGGCTCGTAGTCGGGCATGAAGCGGTGGCCGTCGACATCTTTCAGCAAACCGCCATCGCCGCGACAGCCTTCGGTGACCAGGATGCCGGCCGGAAAGATGCCGGTCGGATGGAACTGCACCGCCTCCATGTTGCCGAGCGTCGCAACGCCAGTCTCCAGCGCGATCGCGGTGCCGATGCCTTCGCAGATGACGGCGTTGGTGGTCACGCGATAGAGCCGGCCGGCGCCGCCGGTGGCGATCACCGTGGCCTTACCGACGTAGGCGCTGAGATCGCCGCTGACCAGATTGCGGACCACCGCGCCGTAGCAGCGGCTGCCGTCATGGATCAGCGCGATGGCCTCCATCCGCTCGTGGACGGTGATCGACTCGGCGATTGCTCGGTCGCTGACTGCATACAGCATCGCATGGCCGGTGCCGTCGGACACGTAGCAGGTGCGCCACTTCTTCGTGCCGCCGAAATCGCGCTGCGCGAGCAGGCCATGGGCTTCGTCGCGCTCGGTCAACGTGACCGGTTGGCCGTTGATGATGACCTGGCGGTCGCCGCGCGCGACGCGGCTCCATGGCACGCCCCACGCCGCCAGTTCGCGCACCGCCTTCGGCGCGGTGTTGACGAACATCCGGACGACGCGTTGGTCGGCGCCCCAGTCGCTGCCGCGAACGGTGTCTTCGAAGTGCACGTCTTCGTTGTCGCCGGCGCCCTTGACGACGTTGCCGAGCGACGCCTGCATCCCGCCCTGCGCCGCCGCAGAATGCGAACGCTTCGGCGGCACCAGCGACAGGATCACCGCATCGTGGCCGCGCCGCCTGGCGCCGATCGCCACACGCAGCCCGGCCAGGCCGCCGCCGATGACCAGCACGTCGGTGTATTCGATCTTCATGGCGGCGCCGGCGGTTGCACAGCCCACGCCGGTGTGTAGCGCTCGCCAGCATGTGCGGCGTGTTCGATGCCGATCCGCACATACGCGGCCAGTGTGACCAGGCCGAGCACGAGGAAGAAGGCGGTCAAGGCCCATTTCAGTGTGTTGAGGCGCCGGCGCGCCGCGTTCGGGTCGGTGCCGGTGCCGGCGAACCACCCCCACTTCAAGGCCAGCCGATAGAGACCAACGATGGCATGCACGACCACCACGATCAGCAGCACCAGGTACAGCGGCCAGAAGTAGTCGGACCAGACACGGTCGGCGCTGGCGTACGGGCCGATGCGGTCGGGACGCGACATCACCACATACAGGTGCACCGGGGCGAGGAAGAACATCGCGAAGCCGGTTATCACCTGCCACCACCACTGCGTGGTGTCGGCGTGTTTCATCGAATGCTTGTGGTCGCTGAACGAGCGGTACTGCCGGTAGTTGATCGGAAATTTGCGCAGCGCCAGCACGGCATGAAGCATCAACAGCGCGAAGACGACCGCGGCGATGATCGACACGATCCAGGGCAAGGGCCGGCCAAAGATGTAGTAGCCCTCGAAGAACTTGCTCACCCTCCACATCGCGTCCTTGCCAAGCAGAATCGACGACTCGAAAAGCAGGTGGCCCCAGATGAACAGCGCCAGCAGCAGGCCGCTGACGCTCTGCAGCCAGTCGAGCCGCGCCGGCCAACGGCTCTTGCGGCCGGGGCGATCGTGGTGAGTCGCGGTGCCTAGCGCAGATGCTGGTTGCATGAGGAAATGGGCGACGAAGCCGCAGCCTTCAGGCTGCATCTTCGAACCCCACCCACGGCGAACAGTTGACCCAGATCAACCGCGCAGACAACGCGGCCTGTGGACAACCCTGAGGTCGCGCTCCCGCCGTCCAACCGCCAACGCCAACCACCAAAGGTTTGACTTGCGACAAATCCGACCGCTGGTTCGACGGCTAATGTGAAAGCGCTGCCAACGCACGGCACGCCGAGGAGAGCAATCGATGTCAACCGAACAGATCAGCCCGCGCCTGCCGTTGTCGCCTTGGTTTCCGCGCGGCGCCACGCTTCTGCACGACCCGGTACTGAACAAGGGCACCGCGTTCACCGACGCCGAGCGCGACGTGCTCGGGCTCAAAGGGCTGCTGCCGCCGCATGTCTGCGAGCAGAGCGAGCAGGTGGCGCGGGTGCTCGGCAACTTCAGGCTGCTCGACAACCCGCTGCAGAAGTACATCTTCCTGAGTGCGCTGCACGACCGCAACGAAGCGCTGTTCTTCCGCGTCGTGATGGAGAACCCCGACACGATGATGCCGATCGTCTACACCCCGACGGTCGGCCTGGCGTGCCAGAAGTTCGGCAACATCTTCCAGCGCCCGCGCGGCGTCTTCATCACCGCCGACGACCGGGGCCAGGTCAAGTCCTTGCTGCGCAACTGGCCGCACCGCGACGTGGCGATGATCGTCGTCACCGACGGCGA